>NZ_KV803804.1:51824-216153 GCF_001811185.1 Corynebacterium sp. HMSC067D03 | reverse complement strand
GTACTCGGCGTACTGCTTCGGGAACAGCAGCTGATCCAGCGCCGCACGACGCACACTGTGGTCGTCGGACTGCAGATCCGGCTCGAGCTCGGTCGGCACCTGGACGGTGTGGTCGACCTCGGAACGGTTCTCCAGCGCCTTTTCGCGCAGCAGCGGCCAGCCACCCGGAGGGGTGCCCAGCTCGCCCTGCAGGAAGCCGATGACGGATTCCGGAATGTCGTACTTGCGCGGGTTCTCTGCGAACTCCTGCGGGCTAACGCCCTGGCCGACGAGCTGCAGTGCCAGGTCGCCGACAACCTTGGAGGACGGGGTGACCTTGGTCGGGCGGCCGAGGATCTCGTTTACGCCTGCGTAGTAGTCCTCGATGAGCTCGAAGCGGTCTTCCAGGCCAAGCGCCTTCGCCTGGGTGCGAAGGTTGGAGAGCTGACCGCCCGGAATCTCGTGCTTGTACACACGGCCGGTCGGGCCCGGGATGCCGGACTCGAACGGTGCGTAGACCTGGCGCACGGCTTCCCAGTACGGCTCCATATCGAAGACGGCCTGCAGGTCGATGCCGGTGTCGCGCTCGGTGTTCTCAAACGCCGCGACGAGGGCGGACATCGACGGCTGGGAGGTGGTGCCTGCCAGCGGAGCGGATGCAACGTCGACGATGTCGGCACCGGCGTTGGCAGCCGCAAGGTAGGTCGAGAGCTGACCGCCCGCAGTGTCGTGGGTGTGGACGTGCACCGGCAGGTCGAAGCGCTCACGCAGCGCGGTGACCAGCTTGGCGGCTGCTGCCGGACGCATCAGGCCAGCCATGTCCTTAATCGCCAGGACGTGGGCGCCAGCCTCGACGATCTCCTCGGCGAGCTTCAGGTAGTAGTCCAGCGTGTACAGATCCTCATTCGGATCCATCAGGTTGCCGGAGTACGCCATCGCAACCTCGGCGACGGTGGTGTTGGTTTCCAGCACTGCGTCGATCGCCGGGCGCATCTGGGAGACGTCATTCAGCGCGTCGAAGATTCGGAAGATGTCAATACCGGACGAGGCTGCTTCCTGGACGAACGCCTTGGTCACGTTGTCCGGGTACGGGGTGTAGCCAACAGTGTTGCGGCCACGCAGCAGCATCTGAATGTTGACGTTCGGCATCGCCTCGCGCAGCTCGTCGAGACGCATCCACGGCGACTCGTGGAGGAAGCGCATGCCCACATCGAAGGTAGCGCCGCCCCATGCCTCAACGGAGGTCAACTCCGGGGTCAGGTGACCCACATGCTTCGCGGCAGCCACAAGGGTGTTGGTGCGAATACGGGTTGCCAAAAGTGACTGGTGAGCGTCACGGAACGTGGTCTCGGTGACACCCAGAGCGGTCTGATTGCGGATCTTTTCAGCCCACTTTGTCGGGCCGAGCTCGAGCAGGTCGTTGCGGGAGCCGCGTGGCATTTCGCCGTACTTGAGCTCCGGAAGCTTCTTCGACGGCTGAATGTTCGTCGGACGGGCACCGTTCGGCTGGTTCACCGTCACGGATGCGACGTAGTCGAGGATCTTGCCGGCATCGTCAGCTGCGGCCGGGGCCTCAAGCAGGTGCGGGTGGTCCGCGATGAAGCCGGTGTTGATGCGATCGTTGCGGAACTCGTCCTCACTGAGCAGGGCACGCAGGAAGCCGATGTTCGTGGACAGGCCCGTAATGGAGAACTCGTTCAGGGCGCGCAGGGCACGGTCGACGGCGACCTGGAAGTTGCGGCCACGGCAGGTCATCTTGACCAGCAGGGAGTCGAAGTTCGGGGTGATGGTGGTACCGACGGCCACGGAGCCGTCGAGACGCACGCCTGCACCACCCGGGGAGCGGTAGCCGGTGACTACGCCGGAGTCCGGGCGGAAGCCGTTGGCCGGGTCCTCGGTGGTGATGCGGCACTGCAGGGCTGCGCCGTTGACCTCGATGAGGTCCTGGGTGAGGTGGATGTCCTCCAGCTTCGCGCCGGCGGCGATGTACATCTGGTTCTTTACGATGTCGATGCCGGTGACTTCCTCGGTCACCGTGTGCTCGACCTGCACGCGCGGGTTCATCTCGATGAAGACGTGGTTGCCGGACTCGTCGACAAGGAACTCGACCGTACCTGCGCCCTCGTAGTTGATTTCCTTACAGAACGCCACAGCGTCGGCACAGATCTTCTGGCGCTGCTCTTCCGTGATGTGCTGCGCCGGAGCGATCTCAACAACCTTCTGGTGGCGGCGCTGCACGGAGCAGTCACGCTCAAACAGGTGCACCACGTTGCCGTAAGAGTCAGCCATGATCTGCACCTCAATGTGCTGCGGGCGGATCACGGCGCGCTCGATGTAGACGTTCGGGTCACCGAAGGCTGCCTCAGCCTCGCGGGATGCCTCGGCTGCGAGACGCTCAACGTCCTCGATCTTCTCAATGAAACGCATGCCGCGTCCGCCGCCACCGGCGACAGCCTTCACAAACACCGGGAACTCGAAGTCCTTGGCAAACTCTGCCAGCTCCTTCGGGTCAGCAGACGGCTCAGAGTCCTTCAGCACCGGCAGGCCGGCACGCTCAGCGGCCTGGACAGCGGCGGACTTGTCGCCCGTCAGGTCCAGCGTCTCCGGGGTCGGGCCGATGAACTTAATGCCGTTGTCGCGGCAGGCACGAGCCAGGTCAGCACGCTCGGAGAGGAAGCCGTAGCCCGGGTAGACGGCATCTGCGCCAGTTTGCTTCGCGGCACGGATGATTTCGTCGATGTTCAGGTACGCCTTGACCGGCTGGCCGGCCTCGCCGATCTGGACTGCCTCGTCCGCGAACGGACGGTGGAACGAGTTACGGTCCTCGCGGGGGTAGACCGCGACGGTCTTCGCGCCAGTTTCAAAGGCTGCACGGAAGGCACGAACGGCGATCTCACCGCGGTTAGCTACCAGGATTTTCTTGAATGCTGGCAGGTCATTAAGCGGGAGGTTATCCGGGTTCATTTGGTTCCTTTCCTCAAGGAAAGATCGAAGTCATACTGCAACGGGTAGTTTAGTACAGGTCACACTTTTCTTGGGTCGTTTTCGCCAACGAATGTGACACGTTTGCACCCTAACGCGGGGGTGCAAAAACGCGGGCGCCGCGTTGCGACGACCCGCGTTTCGGGGGTGATCCGCTTACGCCTTGACGTGGCGCTCCTCCGGGCCGTTGTAGGCCGAGAGTGGACGGATCAGGGAGTTGTTCTCAAACTGCTCGATGATGTGAGCGGTCCAGCCGGTAATGCGGGACATCACGAACAGCGGGGTGAAGAACTCGATGTCGAAGCCCAGGATGTAGTAGGCCGGGCCGGACGGGAAGTCCAGGTTCGGACGGATCTTGATCGAGGTGTTGTCATGCATGGTCTTGGCCATGATGTCGTACATCTCGACCCACTTCTGAGCGTCCTTCTCCGGATGCTCCGCAGCGAGCTTCTTAAAGGCGGCTTCCATCGTCGGCACGCGCGAGTCGCCCTTCTTGTACACGCGGTGGCCAAAGCCCATGACGAGCTCCTTGTTCTTGAGCTTGTCCAGGCACCACTGCTCTGCCTTGGCCGGGTCGCCGATTTCGGTCATGTGGTGCATGACGAACTCGTTGGCGCCACCGTGCAGCGGGCCCTTCAGGGCACCGATTGCGCCGGTGATTGCGGACCAGCCGTCGGACATCGTCGAGGCAATCGTGCGGGCCGTGAAGGTGGAAGCGTTGAAGGAGTGCTCGGCGTAGAGGATCATCGTCTTCTCAAACGCCTCGATGTCGGACGGGATGTTGGCCGGGGACTTCTCATCGTCACCGAAAACCATCCAGAGGAAGTTTTCGGAGAAGCCCTTCTCCTTGCTCGGGGCGATGTACTCCTTGCCCTGGCGGCGACGGATGTCGGTTGCGACAATCGTCGGCAGCTTGGCCAGCAGCTTGCGGCCGATGCCACGCAGGTGATCGGAATCCGGGGTGAACTTCTCCGGATCCTCTGCACCCAGGTAGGACACTGCGGTACGCAGCACGTCCATCGGGTGGCAGTCCTTCGGCATGAAGTTGATGATCTGGATCAGTTCTTCATCGATGTCGCGGTTTTCCATGCAGCCACCGCGGAACTCTGCAAACTGCTCCTCGGTCGGCAGTTCACCGTTCCACAGCAGGTATGCCACTTCCTCGAAGGTGCAATGCTCTGCCAGTTCCTGGACCGGGTAGCCGCGGTACAGCAGCGAGTTGGTCTCCGGGTTGACCTTGGACACTGCGGTGTAGTCAGCGACAACGCCGTTGAGGCCCTTACGAATTTCCTGCTCAGTCATGATGATTCACTCCTTCTTGGTGGTGGTGTTGGTGGTGGCGGTCTACTGCTCAAAGGTGGAGCTGTAGGTGTCTTTCGAGTAGGTGAAGACGGATTGGTCGAACTGGTTGTATTCGTCGTAGCGCACCAGTTCGTAGAGGCGGGCGCGGTGCTGCATCTTGTCCAGCCACGGCACCTGGGTGCCGGTTTCTGCGATGTCGCGCAGCATTGCTTCGGTCTGGCCCATGGCGATACGGAAGGTGGTCACCGGCCAGATCACGGCGTTGTAGCCGAGGTTTTCCAGCTGCTGGGCGCTGAGCAGGTCGGTCTTGCCAAACTCGGTCATGTTGGCCAGAAGCGGCGTGTCCACGGCGGCGCGGAACTTGGCAAAGTCTTCCTCCGAGTACAGCGCTTCGGTGAAGATGAGGTCCGCACCTGCGTCGGCGTATGCCTTCGCACGCTCGATGGCCTCGTCGATGCCTTCGATGCCGGCGGCGTCGGTGCGGGCACAGATGACAAAGTCGTCGTCCTGGCGCTCGCGCACCGCTGCGGTGATGCGGCGGATCATCAGGTCGCGTGGCACAACTTCCTTGCCGTCGAGGTGGCCGCAGCGCTTCGGGTTGACCTGGTCTTCCAGGTGGAGGCCAGCCAGGCCTGCCGCTTCAAACTCGGCGACGGTGCGGGCTGCGGACATCGGCTCGCCGAAGCCGGTGTCGGCGTCGATGAGCACCGGCAGGTTGGTGGCGCGGGCGATCTGGCCGCCGCGGTTTGCAACCTCGGAAAGCGTGGTCAGGCCGATGTCCGGCAGGCCCAGGTCGTTGGCTACCACGGCGCCGGAGACGTATACGCCGGAGAAGGATCCGATGTCCTCGATCAGGCGCGCGGTCAGCGGGTTGAAGGCGCCGGGCAGTGTGGTGATTTTTTCGTCGACAAGCGATGCTCGCAGTGCTTTGCGACGCTCGTTCGGGGTTGTGTCAGGCTTGAACATTAGAAGATGCCTCCCGGGATCTCCTCTGCAGCGGCGCGGGTTGCGTCGTTGACGCGGATGTTGAGTTCGGTCAGGTCAGTGAGGTTTTCCAGATCCTGCACGGCGGCGAGGAAGCGATCCTGCTCGTCCTTATCGACGATGCCCTCAGCCAGGGTGCGGAACTTCTGGATGTAGTTCTCACGCTCGAACGGACGAGCACCGTACGGGTGGGCGTCGGCGACAGCCATCTCATCCTCGATGACGGTGCCGTCGTTGAAGGTGATGACAGCCTTGGCGCCGAATGCCTTCTCGTCCGGATCCTGCGAGTGGTAGCGACGGGTCCACTCCGGGTCCTCCACCGTGGACACCTTGTGCCACAGCTCGACGGTCTCCGGACGGTTTGCGCGCTCCGGGGTGTAGGAGTCGACGTGGTGCCAGCCGCCGTCCTCAAGGGCGACAGCGAACATGTACATGATCGAGTGGTCCAGGGTCTCGCGGGATGCCTTCGGATCCATCTTCTGCGGGTCGTTCGCGCCGGTGCCGATGACGTAGTGGGTGTGGTGCGAGGTGTGCAGCACGATGGACTCGATCTCGGCGGTGGTCTTGCCTGCGTCTGCGATGGTCTGCTTCATGCGACGAGCCAGGTCGATCGGAGCCTGTGCCTGGTACTCGGCGGAGTGTTCCTTGGTGTAGGTGTCCAGGATCGCGCGCTTCGGCTCGCCGTCTGCCGGCAGCGGGACGGTGTAGGTGCGCTCCGGGGAGTGCAGCATCCATGCGATGAAGCCGTCTTCGCCTTCCCAGATCGGGGCCGGTGCGCCCTCGCCGCGCATGGCGCGGTCCACCGCTTCGATGGCCATCTTGCCGGCGAACGCCGGGGCGGATGCCTTCCAGGAGGAGATCAGGCCCTTGCGGGACTGGCGGGTTGCGGTGGTGGTGTGCAGCGCCTGGCCGATTGCCTGGTAGATGGTGTCCACGTCCAGGTTGAGCATGGTGCCGATGCCAGCTGCGGCCGAGGGGCCAAGGTGTGCAACGTGGTCGATCTTCCACTCGTGCAGGCAGATGCCCTTGACCAGGTTGACCTGGATTTCATAGCCGGTGGCGATGCCGCGGATCAGCGCCTTACCGTCGAGGCCCTTGTGCTGTGCAACAGCGAGGATCGGCGGGATGTTGTCGCCCGGGTGGGAGTATTCGGCTGCCAGGAAGGTGTCGTGGAAGTCGAGCTCGCGCACGGCGGTGCCGTTTGCGAAAGCGACCCATTCTGCGGAGTAGGTGCCGTCTTCGCCGAAGACGAGTGCACCCTTGTTGTCTGCCGGGTGTGCCTTGGCCATTGCGCGGGCGACGGCGACCGGGCGGCGGTTATAGGAGGCAACAGCGACAGAAGCGTTGTCGATGATGCGGTTGATGATCATTTCGCGGGTATCTTCCGGCACTTCAACCGGGTCGGCCGCGACCTTGGCAATCTTGTAGGCCAGATGCTCTTCAATCGGGAAGTCTTCTGCGGACTTATGGGTACGTACCTCGTGTTGGATCATTCTTCGGCTCCTTCTGGCAATCGAGATGATGATGCACCTCATATTAGGAGCGAAAGTGTGTTGCGCATCATAGTGGAAGTTGCGTATTCTTGCGTCCTGAAACTGACAGACTTGCAAAGTGTTGCAAATCACCAGGCCAAGCGGCTGAGAAGGAGCAAAATCAACGATGGCAAAGCTGTACGCGGGGGGTCAGATCCGCACACTGCGCACCGCTCGCAACCTCACTCAAGCCGATGCGGCGGTCCTCGTCGGTATCTCGCCGAGCTATCTCAACCAGTTGGAAAACGATCAGCGCCCTCTCACGGCGACGGTGTTGTTGCAGTTAACGTCCGCCTTCGGGGTGGATGCTTCCTTCTTCTCCGGCGACGCCGAACGCGAAACCGCAGCCGCCCTTTCGGAACTGCTCCCCGGCATCGCGCAGCACGAGCTGGAGGAATTCGCCCGCCACTTCCCTACCCTTGCGGAGCGTGTCCGAACCATCCCCGAGCGCCTCAACGAGCAAGCCCCCAACCCCTACGAGTACGCACGCAGCTTTTTCCAGGAACACAGCAACTACTTCCACTCCCTGGATTCAGCGGCCGAAACGCTTGCGGAGCATCTTGGTGGCCGCCAGTTGCGCCTGACCCGTCTTGCGTCGGTCCTCGACCGCGACTTCGGCTACACCGTGCGCTTCAACCAGCCTGTGGAGTCGGGTCGCTCCGACATCGACACCACCACCCGCGAAATCCGCCTGCGCTCAGGCTTGAGCGAAGCGCAACAGTGCTTCGAGCTGTCCTACCGCTACAGCAATCTCGCCCACGGCGACGTGATATCAGAGCTCATTGCGCGTATCGACGACACCCCGGCCCGCAACGTCACCACCCACGGCTTAGCCCAGTACTTCGCGGCCGCCGTAACCATGCCCTACTCCGAGATCCTGCAGGCTGCCCACGAGACGCGCTACGACATCGATGTCATCTCGGCCCGCTTCGGCACCGGATTCGAATCCACCTGCCAACGCCTCGGCACACTGCAGCGCCCCGGCGCGCAGGCTGTGCCGTTTGTATTTATGCGCACCGACCGCGCAGGAAATGTGTCCAAGCGCCAGGCCACCACGTCGTTCCGCTTCGCCGTCTCCGGCGATACCTGCCCGCTATGGGTGGTGCACCGTGCGTTTGAAACCCCAAACCGTGTGACCAGGCAGGTCTCCACCACCCCGGACGGGCGCACACAGATGTGGGTTGCACGCATGGTGCAAGGCCCAGCAGTCGGCTTTGGTCAGCCCCGGCGCGAGCACGCCGTAGCGCTCGGCTGCGACGCCGCCTACGCGCCCCAATTGGTGTACGCCGACGGCCTTGATCTGGCCCCGGCGTCAGCTACCCCGATTGGTCCGGGGTGCGCGACGTGTCCGCGCACCCGCTGCCCCCAACGTGCGTTTCCGGCTAGTCCAGATCCGACTTTGTAATCAGGCGGCGAGCCGCCTCGGTAATCGAGCCCGACAGGGACGGGTACACCGCCATCGAATTAGCCAACTGGCTGACGGTGAGGCTGTTGGTCACCGCGATGGTCAGCGACAAGATCAGCTCGGATGCAGTCGGCGCGACGATCACACCGCCGATGACCTGGCCGGAGCCCTTGCGGGCGAAAATCTTCACAAACCCGTACTGCAGGGAACGCATCTTGGCGCGCGGGTTCGTCGACAAGGGCAGCTTGTAGATGTCTGCCTCAACCTTGCCGTCGCGGATCTCCTGCTCGGTGACACCCACGGCAGCGATCTCCGGACGGGTGAACACGGCGTTGCCAACCGTCTTCAGGCGGATCGGGCTGACACCGTCGCCCATCGCGTGGTCAACGGCAGTGCGGCCCTGCTGCGCCGCAACCGACGCCAGCGGCATGAGGTCCGTGCAGTCGCCCGCAGCGTAAATGCCGGCGACGTTAGTGCGCGAGACGCGGTCCACATGAATGTGGCCGGACGGGGTGGTCTCCACCTTTGCGGCCTCAAGGTTCAAATCTGCCGTATTCGGAACAGAACCGATGGACATCATCACGTGCGAACCCTCAATGGCGCGGCCATCAGTGGTGTGCACGACCACAGCGTCACCCGTGTTTTCCACACGCTCCACACGCGCGTCCTTCTCCAACTGCACGCCGCGATCCGCCAGGACCTTCTCCAAGACATCGGCGGCGTCGGCGTCGTCGTGAGGCAAAATGCGATCGCGGGAAGCAACCATGGTCACCTTCACGCCCAGCTCCGCAAACGCAGAGACAAACTCCGCACCAGTCACGCCAGAACCAACCACAATGAGGTGGGTCGGCAGCTCCTGCAGGTCATACATCTGACGCCAGTTCAGGATGCGCTCGCCGTCCGGCTCCGCCCCCTTGAGCACACGCGGGCTCGCACCCGTGCACACAAGCACCATGTCGCAGCTGACGTGCTCAGTCTCACCAGACTCGGTGACAATCTCAATGTCATGCGTAGTGTGACCGACCTGCTTATCAGAGAAGCGCGCACGCCCCTTGACCAGGCGCACGCCCTTGCGCTCAAGCTGCTCGCGGATGTCACTGGACTGCTCCGCCGCCAACTGCTTCACACGCTCATTCAGCGCCAGCAGCGACAGCTTCGCGTCACCCAACGTGTGGTTGAGCCCCATATCGTCCGCGCGGCGCAAGTCCGTCTTAATGTTCGCGCCCGCAATGAAGCTTTTCGACGGCACAACGTCCTTACGGATCGCCGAGCCGCCAGCCCCAGAATCTTCCACCAACGTGATGTCTGCGCCGCGTTTCGACGCGAGCAGCGCGGCCTCGTATCCGCCGGGGCCTCCACCCATGATGACAATCTTCTTGGACAAAACGGCTCTCCTCAAAGTTTCAGACTTGACGTGACAGGTTAAACAACGTCACAGTCTACCCGGAGCCGGAGAAACCTCACCCACCCGGAAGTACTGCTCCACAATCGCACCGAACAAACGAACCCCAACCCCAATCGCCCGCTCATCAACATTCAGGTTCCCCTGGTGCAGATCCTGTGGCTCACCCTCACCGTTCCACGCACCCAAGCGCATCATCGCGCCGGGTACGTGCTCGAGGTACCACGAAAAGTCCTCCCCACCGCTGGATTGCGGGGCGGAGACAACACTGTGCGGGTCCACGGACCGGGCGGCTTGGACGGCCAGGGCGGTGGCGGCGTCGTCGTTAAGCACGGGCGGCACACCGCGGATGTAATCCAGGTGGTACGTGCAACCGGTCGGCGCAACGACAAGGTCGATGAGGTCCGTAATCAAGTCCTCGATCTCACGCCACGTCGTAATATCCGCCGTGCGCAACGTGCCTTCCAAAACACCCACTTTCGGAATCGCATTCGCCGCATCACCCGCATTGACGTGGCCAAACACCAACACAGTGCCTGTGCGCGGATCCACCCGGCGCGACAATAACGCCGGCAACTGAGTAATCAGCGCACCGATTGCGTACACCACATCGGCGGTCAACTGCGGGCGCGACGTATGTCCGCCGGGGCCCTGGACCTCGATACGAATCACGTCAGACGCCGAGGTGATCGCACCGGTGCGCACGCCGATCTCCCCAACACGGATATGCGGCTCGGCATGCACCGCATAAATCGCGGAAACTTTTTCCAACCCGCCCCACTTGACCACGTCCAGCGCGCCGCCGCCCATAACTTCTTCCGCAGGCTGGAAGATCACGCGAACACCCTGCTCAAGCTCGATCGTGGACAACGCACACGCAAGGCCCAGAGCAACCGTCGTATGCACATCATGGCCACACGAGTGCGACACGCCCGGGTTCACCGACGCGAACGGCAAACCGGTTTGCTCCGGCACACGCAGCGCATCGATGTCTGCGCGAAACGCCAAGCGCTTGCCTTCGGTAGGACCAAGGTCCACATACAACCCGGTGCCCGGGAAGCACACCGGCTTCAGACCATGTTCCTCCAGTACGTTGACCAAAAACTTGGTAGTTTCCACTTCCTCGTTGGATAGCTCCGGGTGTGAGTGAATGTGCCGACGCCACCCCACGACCTTGTCCTGGTTTTGATCAAACCAAGCCGCCACGGCTGTAGCGATTCCGGCGTTACTCACGCGTCCTCCCTTAAGGTCGTCCTGTACAGCGGGTACAAGCAAGTGCATATGTTGCACAGAGTCTACGCCGGGGTCGTCGCCACGCTAGAAGCGCACTGCTTTTTCGGTACTGCGTTTTCAGTGCAGTGCTGAATCTGTTCAGCAACGCTAAACACTGGTGTTCCCCTCGGTGCGCCGGGTTGAAGATAGGCGGTGGAAAACCGGGCAGTGTCGTACGGACTGCGGGGCCACTGGAACATGATCGCCTCCACTTTGGCGTCAGGGCCTTGGAGCAC
This sequence comes from Corynebacterium sp. HMSC067D03, assembly GCF_001811185.1. NCBI lineage: Bacteria > Bacillati > Actinomycetota > Actinomycetes > Mycobacteriales > Corynebacteriaceae > Corynebacterium > Corynebacterium sp. HMSC067D03. The sequence goes on along the minus strand of NZ_KV803804.1, from coordinate 205,059 downwards.
GTAGGCATCGTCGACATCATCAAGACTGCCCGGCAACAGCATCGCAGGTGGCACGTGCAGCGCACGAGCGATGCGGTAGAGAGTGCTTAAGGTTGGGTCGGCAGCCCGCTCGTTGTAGTCGTTGCGCTCAATGTTGGACACAAGCGAGCGCGACACTCCAGCGAGTTCCGCAAGGCGCGTTTGGCTCAACCCCCGCATGATGCGCAGCGCGCGAATACGTTCTCCCAAGCCCAGCGCGTAGCTGGCCCAGTGCGAGTCCGGTAGCAATTCCCCCATGACAGCTCTCCCCCTGGCTGTGTCGTTGTGCTGTTGTGCTGTTGTGCCGTTGTGCCGTTGTGCTCACAATGTAGCGCAGCGCAAGTGTGCACGCCACGGTTATTTTCGGTTCCGTGGCGCGTAGACCTTGCGCTGCGCTTGTACTGTGCGCGCGTTATGCGCGTTAGAGGTCGATGTTGCGCGGACCGTAGAGACGATCACCGGCATCGCCCAAGCCAGGCACGATGTAGGCGTCCTCGTTCAGCGACGGATCGATCGTTGCGGTGACCAGGCGGACAGGCCCGCCGTGAGCCTTGAGCGCATCCACGCCCGGCTGTGCACTGACCATGCAGATGCAGGTGATGTCGTCCGCACCGCGGCCAACAAGCAGATCGATGGCGTGGATGAGCGAGCCGCCGGTTGCCAGCATCGGGTCCACCAGGAACACAGGCTGTCCAGACAGTTCGTCGGGCAGTGCTTCGAGGTACGGCACCGGTTCGTGGGTTTTCTCGTCGCGAGCCAAGCCGATGAAGCCCACCTGGGCGTCCGGGATCATCGACAGTGCTGGATCGATCATGCCCAGACCGGCTCGGATGATCGGGACGATGATCGGCGGGGTGGCCAGCCGCGTGCCTTGAGCGACCGCAACTGGGGTTTCGGTGTCGAACTGCTCGACTTTCAAATCACGCGCCGCCTCGTAGATCAGCATTGCGCCGAGGTCGGCCAACGCCGCACGAAAAGCTGCGTTGTCGCTGCGCTTGTCGCGCATAATGGTCAGCCGCGAAGCAGCCAGCGGGTGGTTAATAACCGTGATGTCCATGCCGCCCATGCTAATTCACCGAAGTTTTTTCTCCTACGAGGGAACCGGCGTGGGGTTTTCGCCGTCCAATGTGCATGACTGTCTTTCAATTTGATTCCGCATCCGTGTTTTCCATGACCGATTCTCTACGCAACGACGCAGCCTCGCTGCGCGCCCTCAACCATGTGCCAGTGCCCGATGTGTGGCCATTGAGCGAATTCCACAACGCAGTGTCCACCGCTATCGAGCAAGCGAACAGTGACGCCAATTTGCTTCGCGACGAAGCCCGGCGCATCGCCGCAACCATGGACCTCACCGTTGATGCTGCGTGCGCCGTCGATACCGCCACCTGCCACAAGTTTGGAGCGACACTATGAACCCCACCCTTAGCACCATGCTCGACGCGCTTTCCTCGCTAGGCGGGCCGCCGTCAGTGACAAACAACCGCCACCTGAACTTCTCGTTAGATATCGGTACTGCTGCGGCACAGATTTTGTCCATGGCAGACATCATCGATTTTCCGACCCTTCCGGGCTATCGCATGCCGGACTTCAAGGACTTCGGTCCGCTCGCACAGGTTGCTAACGCGAGCGGAGAAACCAGGCTGCAGGCTGCATCCGACCTGGCGGCCTACCGTGCAGATATCAGTGACGCAGTCCTGCGCGGGTCAGTCCGCGCTTCGGCCGCGGTCGCCGAGCTTGTCTCTATTGCAATCGGTCTCATGCGCAACGCCGCGGCAGCGCCCGCGCTTGCGGCGACACCAATCGGCCCAATTGGTGCAGCGGCGTTTGTCGCGGCACAAGTCTGTCAGGCGCTCGATGCTGCGATGGCGGCTTTGCAGAGCTTGGAGAAGGACCTGGGCACCCTTGCGACGAAACTGGGTGCGTCGACCGCTGCGGCGGCCGCCCGTGTCATGCCGGGTCCGGGCGCGCTCGGTGAGGCAGCGAACGCAGAGTTACAGCGCCTATCGGCCTCGGTGCCATCATCCCCGCGCCAGCTTGTGGCCGCGGCGCTGCCGACTGCACCGAAACCCGCAGCCACGGTCCCCGCGCCTGCTCCGCCTGAGGTCACGCCAATGTCTGCTCCTCCACCGGAGCCCACGCCAGCGCCAGCACAGGGTGGCTCCCCTGTCGGCGCAGCCGCAGTGGCCGCAGCGAAAAGCCAACTCGGCACGCCATATGTCTGGGGAGGGTCGAGCCCCGGCGGCTTCGACTGCTCAGGGCTGACATCTTGGGCCTACAGCCAGGCAGGGATGGAGATTCCTCGCGTTGCGGCCGACCAGACGGTTGGCAGGCAGGTGTCCTACGAGGAACTGCAGCCGGGCGATCTTGTGCTCTGGTCGGGACACGCGGCGATGTACGCGGGCGACGGCATGATGATTGAGGCCGGCGACCCGGTACAGATGAACCCGGTGCGCACCGAGAACATCGGAATGCCGTTCTACGGGTTCTGGCGGCCAACCGGTTAATCTGCTGGCTGTGAGTTGAGTAGACTCTCACCCCATGAGTACCCGCGCGATCCTTCCCGTGAAACTGTCCCTGACCGAGGGCGATTTTTACACCCTGTGGGCCCCAACCTGGAAAGAGAAGGGCACGCAGTGGCAGGCCTTTCTTGGCGACGACCAATCGGTCCTCGCCTTCAACTCCCCCGAGGAGCTTCTGGCCTACCTCAACACCAACCCGTCGCATGACCTGAGTGACCACCCGAAGTGGGAGGCGTTTAACACTCAGGGCGACGACCGCGTCGTGCCGGGTGACAAGCAGTACTACGACATCATTGGCGCCCCGAACTTCCTAGCGGGTCGTCCGAGCCACGAGAACGTCTCGTCGCTGGCACGCGTCTTCCAGGTGTCGCGTTCGCTGGCCGAGGTGGCCAGCGCTGAGCATGCGCAGATCTTCTTCGCCTCCCACTCCATTTTGGGCAACGTCAACCGTGGCGCGGACCACTACGCGGGCGAGAACGGCATGTCTGAATGGTCGGGTGTGGGCCGCGTTGTGCTGACCAATTGGAAGCAGGTTGTGGAGTCGCTGGATGAGGTGGTGCGTGTCGTCGATACGCAAGATCTCGATGCGAACGAGGTTGCCGCAGCAACCACCGCTATTGCTGAAGCACAGGAAGCACGCGCAGCGGCTGAGGAGCAGCGCCGCGCCGACGAGCAGGCACAGGCCGCCGCGCAGGACCCGTACGATTCCTCCGTTTGGGGCCTTGCTGGCATCGACCCGGTGAAGGTTTCCATCCAGGGCCAGAGCGTGTACACGCTGCGCACGTACCTGAACGGCGCGCCGGTGTTCTTGGGTAAGTACGGCGAGATCATCACCTTCCCGTCCACGAAGCACCTCGGCCGCTGGATTTTGGAAAACGACGACCACGACCTCGCAGGCGTGTCCACTTGGCAGGACATCCTCAACGCGGCAAACGCTGGTGATCTCAAGGTGGAGGTTCACCCGGACAACTCCTACTCGTTTAACGGCATCGCCGCCGACATTGCCAAGGGCACCGACGCGGTAGACACCAAGCAGATGGCCAAGGCCTACGAACTGCTCGCGGACGCCGCCGACTGGGCGAAGGACGATTCGCTGAACTCCCTGCTGCTGGCCAACCCGCGCATGCAGGATTACCTGGCGTACATGCTTGGCTCCACCCGCGCCGCCGGTTACGTTCCGTCCGCACCGTTCACCGATAAGGCAGAAGCGTGGACCGAGATGGAAAACCAGCTGATCAAGCGCTTCTCCAAGTTCTAAGACCTGAGGTTTAGAATGGTCGGCTATGGCAGTGGACCAGGTCGACCCCCTCATCAACGCCATCTATCACTGGATGGACATCTCCGGCGTGCTCCTCATGGGTGTCATTGGCGGCACCCTGGCACGCCAACTCGGCTACGACATCGTGGGGTTTTTCTTCATCGCGATGCTTTCCGCACTCGGCGGAGGCATGTTGCGCGACGTGCTGATCAACGAGGGCACCGTCGCAGCAATGAGCCAGCCTGAGTACCTGATCCTTGCGTTTACCGGCGCGTTGATCGCCAGGTTCACCTACTTCAAGGGCCGCGCATGGGAATTTTTGCAATCGCATGGCGACGCGTTGGTCTCCGCATTGTGGGCGTCCACGGGTGCGTCGAAAGCAATCCAGTACGGGCTTCCGGTTGTGCCCACCATCATGATGGGTGTCTTCACCGCGACCGGCGGCGGCATGATCCGCGACGTGGTCACCGGCCAAGAACCGTCAGTGTTTGGCGGTAACCAACCCACCGTGCTGCCGGCAGTGGCGTGTGCAGTGATCACGCTGATCGGCAACGCCACTGGCTACCTCGCCTGGGGCATGATTCTCGGACCTGTTGCCAGTTTCGCCCTGTTCCTGTTCGGCTACTACGGCAACTGGCGCATTTCCACCGACTCGGAGTTCGCTCCGGTAAATACCACTGTGAACGCGACGGCGACGCAGGTAGCCACGCTTGCGCGCAAGGCTGAGAACAAATCACGCGCGGTGGCCCGCGAGTTGGAGCCAACCCGTGTGCGCTCCTGGCGCCACCGCCAGATGGAGAAGGCGTTGCAGCGTCGCATCGATGCGGAGATCCGCAAGGGCAAGCGCCCGGCGCAGGCGATGAGCGATGCGGATGATTTCCTCACCGAGTTCACCACCCAGTTCCCCGCTATTGATGCGGAGATGCTCGCAGAAGCCACGGGAATTGACACCCCTGTTGAAGACGAGGGGCTCCTCGACGGCATCGGCATGGATCTCTCCGGCGATTCCTACGATGACCAGGTAGAACCAGATCCGGAGGAAACTGAGGCGATGCATGCTGACATGCTCGATATCATTCTTTCCGATGAGAAACTTACCGACGAGCTCATCGACCGCCTCGTCACCCGCTACAAACAGAAGGGGTCCTAAATGATCAAGCGCACGTTGGCAGCAGTTCCGGTGGTGTGTTTGAGCATGGGGCTGTGCTTGACAGCGAACGCGCAAGACGCCGAAACCCCCGCCCCAACCGATGCCATCGAGCCGGCCGCCCCCACCACCGGCTACTACGACGACACCGGCAACTGGGTCCCACCCAAGCGCGACAAAGCACCCGATACCGATAACTGCCCGCAGGCAACCTGGCCGCCGGAGCCTGTCTCCACCTCAGAACGGGCCACAAGCACGCCGGACGCGTTGCCGGTGACCTACGACGGGCCGTGTGGGGTCAGCGTCGCCGACGGTTACGAGGTTCCGCAGGACGTGCTCGCATCCGCGTGGCTGGTGGCTGACCTGGATTCCGGCGACGTGGTGGCGATGAAGGATCCGCACGGACGATACCGTCCGGCATCGATCATCAAAGTGCTGTTGGCATTGGCGGCGATCGACGAACTGCCGCTAGACCAGAAAGTGCCGGTATCCGCCGAGTCCGCGGGCCAGGAAGGCTCCGCCGCAGGCATCGGCGAGGGCGGCGACTACACCGTCAACGACCTGCTCCACGGTCTGCTGTTGGCCTCTGGCAACGATTGCGCCCACGCGCTCGCCCAGGCGCTCGGCGGCAACGAGATGACGCTTTTGAAGATCAACGAAATGGCCAAAACACTCGGCATGACCGATACCCGTGCCACCTCGTATTCCGGCCTGGACAGCGCCGGCATGTCCACCTCCGCGTGGGATATGGGCCTGGCGTACAAAGCGGCGTTTGCGAACCCCACGTTCGCGGACATCGTCGCCACCGAGTCCTACACGTTCCCCGGATTCGACGACTTACCAGCCTTTGAGCTGTGGAATGACAACAAGCTCTACCTCAACGACCCTGACGGCATCGGTGGAAAAACCGGCTACACCGACGACGCCAACCACACCTTCGTCGGTGCGGTCAACCACGATGGCCGCCGCCTCGTCGCCGTCGTCCTCGACACCACTGCCCACGAACACCGCGCCTGGGAACAGGCGCAGATGCTGCTGCATGCGGCGTATGGGGTGGACGGTGTCGTCGCAAAGCTAGCGCCCCCAGAGACCAACACCCCTGAAACGACGAAGGCCGCCCCCTCCCCCACGCCCGAAGAGAACTCCGGTATGGAAGAGGAGACGGCCTGGAACCGTTGGTGGTCCTACCTTGTCGTTGCGGGCGTTGTGGCCCTCGCGTTGCTTGCCGCTGTGGTTAGTCTCGCGTCAGCACGGAAGCGAGGCCAACGCCGATAGCGCCAAGCGCGGCGCCGACGCCAAGCGCCTTGCCGGTAGACGCCGACTTATCGGTGTTACGCACCGCACCTGCACGGATGTTGATCACGGCCGGCTCCGGAACCTCCGCCGGGGCTGCGTCCAGGGACTCCTGCGTCGTCGCAGTCCATGCTGCAACGTAGAGCACCACGCGCCAGATCAGGTACAGCACGACCATGAGGGTGATGATCGGGCCGAAGATTGCACCCGCCGGGTTACCGGTAGCGGAAGAGATCACCAGGCCTGCGAACTGCTGCAAGATGGCAAAGATAACCGCGCCGAGCAGCGCACCCTTCAGACCTGATTTCACCGGCACCTTCGTGCGCGGCATGTACATGTTCACCCACAGCATGACCAAGAAGCTGGCCAGCACACTGACCAGGAATCCAACGACCCACACCACGAGGCGCGCGCCCGGGAAATCACCGATGCCGAGGCGCTCCATTGCGGTGCTGGTCCAGCCGGACACGCCAACCGCGGTCACGCCTGCAGCCACCACGAACAGGACAATGAGCACGATCAGGCCCAGCAGGTCCGCCAACTTCTTGGTGACAAAGTTGCCGCCTTCGTTCGCATCCACCTTCCACATTGCGGACACGCCCACGCGCAGGTTGTTCATCCACCCCAGGCCGGACCACAGAGTGGTTAGCAAACCGATACCAGCGACGGCACCGCGCTGATCAATAGCAGCATTGACCAGTTCATTGAGCATGTCGCCCAGATCGCCGTCGACGGAGGAGGTGATCTGGTTTTCAATCTCCTGGATCAGATCCGGCCGCGCACTCAGGAAGAAACCGAGGCCAGCGAAAAGCAGCATGAGCAGCGGAAACAGCGACAGCACCGAGAAGTACGTAATGCCACCGGCAAGCTGGTTACCGCCTTCGGTACCGAAGCGCTCGTTCATCCGCAGCACGTGAGCCGCAGCGGGCGCCTTCTCCTCTACTTTCGCCTCTAGGCCTTCTTGCTGTTGCTTCGAGGCGCGCTCGATTCCTTGTTCGTCGGTGTACGCCTTACGCGGCGATGTCGAGGTTGCCATCGACGGACGTCCCTTCTAAACGGATGTGCTTTACCGAACACATCGTAGAGGAGCCTGCGAAACGGCGTAGCGGGGGCGTTGCCCGGTGCGGGGTGGCGGCAGGCTCCTCTCATTTCAGGTCAGTTCAGTACATACTGTATAGTTCAGCACATGCTGACCATTGCTTCACGCCTCGACGTCATGAACCGGCTCGGCCGGGCCATGGCGGATCCGACGCGTTCCAGAATCCTGATGACACTACTCGACGGCCCGAGCTACCCGGCCGTGCTTTCGCACGACTTAGACCTGACCCGCTCAAACGTCTCGAACCATCTGACCTGCTTGCGTGACTGCGGCATCGTCGTCGCCGAGCCGGAAGGCCGCAAGACCCGCTACGAAATCGCCGATCCGCATCTCGCAGCAGCGCTCAACGCGCTGGTCAACGCGACGCTGGCTGTCGACGAAAACGCCCCATGCATCGACTCTGAGTGCTCGGTCCCCGGCTGCGGCGAGAAGGGAGCGGACGCATGAGTTCAGCGTGTGGATGCGAACACAAACCCGCCGCGGAGGTCGAAGAGCTCGATCGGCCATGGTGGAAGGATCCCGAGTTGCTGCTACCGATCTTCTCCGGCATAGCCCTCTTCATAGGTCTGGCGCTGGACTGGTCCGACTTGGAGACACCCGCGACAGTACTGTTCTGGGTCGGCCTGCTGTTGGGCGCTTACACGTTCGCACCCGGCGCGATCCGGAACCTTGTCACGAAGCGCAAGCTCGGCATTGGCTTGCTGATGACGATCAGTGCGGTCGGCGCGGTGATCCTCGGTTACGTCGGAGAGGCCGCGGCGCTAGCGTTCCTGTACTCGATCGCCGAGGCACTGGAAGACAAGGCGATGGACCGGGCCCAGAGCGGACTGCGGGCACTGTTGAAGTTGGTACCGCAGACCGCGACGGTGCTGCGCGACGGCACGGCGGTCGAGGTCGCAGCGAAGGACCTCGTGGTTGGCGAGCTAATGCTCGTGCGCCCCGGGGAACGAATCGCCACGGACGGCATCATTCGTTCCGGACGATCCAGCCTTGACACCTCAGCGATCACCGGAGAATCCATTCCGGAGGAGGTCGCACCCGGCGACGAGGTACCCGCGGGAGCAATCAACTCCGCCGGTGTGCTGGAGATCGAGACGACCGCAGCTGGAACGGACAACTCGCTGACCACCCTCGTCGACCTGGTCGAGCAGGCACAGGCGGAAAAGGGCGACCGCGCCCGGATCGCCGACCGGATCGCCCAACCCCTAGTGCCCGGGGTGATGATCCTGGCGGTGCTGGTCGGTGTGATTGGCTCGCTGCTGGGCGACCCCGAGACGTGGATCACCCGTGCGTTGGTGGTTCTGGTCGCAGCCTCGCCGTGCGCGCTGGCAATCTCCGTGCCGCTGACGGTCGTGGCCGCGATCGGCGCGGCCAGTCAGTTCGGAGTGGTCATCAAGTCCGGCGCGGCGTTCGAGCGGCTCGGCGGCATCCGTCACCTGGCGGTGGACAAGACCGGAACCCTTACCCGCAACCAGCCCGAGGTTACCGGCGTGGTCCCGGCGGACGGATTCGATCGGGCGCAGGTGCTTGCTTTCGCGGCGGCAGTTGAGCAGCAATCGACGCACCCCCTCGCCGCGGCGATCGCGGCAGCGGCGCCCGAAGCGCCCACCGCCTCGGACATCAGCGAGGAAGCCGGGCATGGCATCGGCGGCACCGTCGAAGGCCGACGAGTGCTGGTGGGCAGCCCCCGGTGGATCGACGCCGGGCCATTGAAGGCAGACGTTGAGCGCATGGAGTCCGAGGGCCAGACCTGCGTCCTGGTCACCGTCGATGACACCCTCGCCGGGGCGATCGGTGTCCGCGACGAGCTGCGTCCCGAGGTTCCCGAAGCCGTGCAGACCCTGCACGCCAACGACGTGGAAGTGAGCATGCTCACCGGCGACAACACTCGCACCGCCCGGGCGCTGGCTGAAATCGCCGGAATCGACGACGTGCGCGCCGAGCTGCGACCGGAGGACAAGGCAAACATCGTCGCCGAACTCTCCTCCAAGACGCCGACGGCGATGATCGGCGACGGCATCAACGACGCGCCGGCACTGGCAGGCGCGACGGTGGGCATTGCGATGGGAGCGACCGGCTCTGACGCCGCGATCGAGTCCGCTGACGTCGCCTTCACCGGCCACGACCTCCGGCTGATCCCGCAGGCTCTGCAGCACGCCCGCCGAGGCAGCAGGATCATCAACCAAAACATCGTGCTGTCTCTGGCCATCATCATCGTGTTGATGCCGCTGGCGATCACCGGCGTGCTGGGCCTAGCCGCCGTGGTGTTGGTTCACGAGGTCGCCGAAGTCATCGTGATCTTGAACGGCCTGCGGGCCGCACGAGCGAAGCGCTGAGGCTACGCCGGAAACGGACCTGGCTCCGCCGCTAGCCCTTAGCGCTTCGGCGCTAAGAACCCAACCTTCTCGTACACGTCCTTCAGCAGCGGCGATGCCACCTCGCGGGCGCGCTCGGCACCGCGGGCGAGGATGGCTTCGAGTTCGGCACGATCCGACATGAGTTCGTCGTAACGCGCGCGCAGCGGCGTGGTGAACGCCTCGAGCGCATCCGCCGTATCCACCTTCAGCGCGCCGTAGCCTTGGCCTTCGTAGCCGGCGACGATGTCGTCGATAGGCTTGCCTGTCAGCGCCGACTGAATCACCAGCAGATTGGACACGCCCGGCTTGTTTTCCTTGTCGTAGGCAATCACGCCATCGTTGTCAGTCACGGCGGAGCGGATGCGCTTGGCGGAGGTCTTCGGCTCGTCCAGAAGATTCACAATGCCCTTCGGGTTCGCACCCGACTTGGACATCTTCGACGTCGGATCCTGCAGGTCGTAGATCTTCGCCGCACCCTCCACGATCATGCCCTCCGGCACCGTGAACGTCTTGCCGTAGCGGGAGTTAAACCGCTCCGCCAGCGTACGCGTGAGCTCCAAGTGCTGACGCTGATCCTCACCCACCGGCACCAACTGCGGCGAGTACAGCAAAATATCCGCAGCCATCAGCACTGGGTAGGTAAACAGACCAACCGACGTGCGGTCCTGGCCCTGCTTGGCCGACTTGTCCTTGAACTGCGTCATGCGGCTGGCCTCACCAAAACCAGTCAGGCACTGCAGTACCCAAGTCAGCTCGGCGTGCTCCGGCACGTGGGACTGCACAAACAGGGTGGAACGCTCCGGGTCAATACCCAGCGCAATCAACTGCGCACAGCCCGCAAGCGTGCGGTGACGCAGCTCTTCCGGGTCCTGGTCCACCGTGATCGCGTGCAGATCCGGGATGAAGTAGAACGCCTCGTAGCCGTCCTGCAGGTCAATCCACTGTTTCAGGGCACCCAGGTAGTTTCCCAGGTGGTAAGAGTCGGCGGTGGGCTGGATTCCGGAAAGCACGCGTTGCATGCACCACATATTAACCCGATGCGCATTCGAGGGAACCGGGGGTTGTTTACTCGCTACGATGAAGCCCACGAAAGGAGCAGCGATGACTATGAGTAACCGCCCTGAGACAGCTCAGGATGTTAAGGGAGAACGTCCGCCCCGTGGCCAGATTGCTTTCGCAAAGCTGATCCTCAAGAGAGAGCGCGAGGGCAAAGGCAAGATCCGTGTCACTGATGAAATGCGTCGCGTCGCTTCTTTTGACCTCTGACCATGCGCATCACTGTTCTCCAGCCCGACCCGATCAGCCCGCTCCAGCGCCTCGGTCCATGGCTCGAACGCGCCGGCGCTGAGCTCGATGTCGTCGATCTCAACCAAACGCCACCGCGTATCGACGACACCACCTCCGCCCTCATCCTCCTCGGCGGTCGCACCAACGCCCTGGACACCGAGGCCGCACCTTGGCTGCCCGCCGTCCACGACCTCCTTCGCGCAGCTCATTCGTCAGGCATGCCGGTTCTGGGTATCTGCCTTGGCCACCAGATCATCGCCGACTGCTTCGGGGGCGAAGTTTCCGTCGGCTTAGCCAGTCAGGACGAAGAGGGCGCCGCACGAGTGTCGCTGACCGAAGCTGGTCTTGCCGATCCTCTTTTCGGCGCCCTCGATCCCGAATTGGTTGTGGTCGAATCCCACCACGATGCAGTGGTGTCGCTCCCGCCCGGCGCGCAACTGCTCGCCTCGAGTGCCCGCTGCCCCATCCAGGCGATGCGTCTCGGTTCCATCGTCTCGGTGCAGTTCCACCCCGAATGCTCCCCCGATGTTGCAGGTCAGTGGGCCGCGCGCAGCGGTTATGACGCTGCCGCCGTCACCCAGGAGCTTTCGCTTCACGACGACCACCTCACCCACACCGGCCGCACCCTTGCAGCCGGCTTCGTCCGTGCCGCCCAGGCGTGGCGGTAAGCCTTCCGGCCAAGCACCCCTAGTCCACGATCACAGTGGCAATCGCATAGTCGCCGTCGTGGCTCAGGGAGACGCTTTGGACGTGGGGGCCTAACCGTGCGACCTCACCGTGCAACTGGACCACAGGTCGCCCGAATGCGTCGTTGACTACTTCTATCTCGGCGAAGTTGAGCTCGTCCGGGGTGATAAGCGGGGGCTGGCCGATGATCGTTTGGGACCAGGCTTTGATGTAAGCCTCCTTTACCGCCCAGCGTCCGGCGAGCGATGCAGCACGATTCGGTTTCGTGTTGCACGTGCGTATCTCGCGGTCGGTGAACACAGAACCGAAGGTAGAACCTGGGAATTCCATTTGTTGGGCGAACGAGGAAACGTCCACGAGGTCGATGCCGATATGCATGGTCAAAGCCTAGTTTCTTGAATGTCCATCGGGGGTTGGCGTTCGTAATAGAACCTGCTGTGTGGCTGGGAATTTACCTACCGACTAGTAACTTACGGATTCGTAGGTTTAGAATGCCAGCATGCCAAATACGTTTACAGGTGTACATCAGACTGAAAAGGCAGCGGTTCCGGCGACAACCCCGGCACCGGCGACCACAGCCCAAAAACACGATGACCTCGTGCAACGACGCACCGAAGCGGCCGAGCCGATGGGATCAAAACCACTGGAGAAGGTCCGCGCAGCAGGCAGACTGACCGCACGTGAGCGCTTGGACTACCTCCTGGACGAGGGCTCGTTTGTGGAGTTCGACCAGCACGCCCGCCACCGCACCCATGACTTCGGGATGCAGGCGAAGCGGCCGGCAACGGATGGCATTGTCACCGGATTCGGCACGATCGACGGACGCGAGGTCTGCATCTTTTCCCAGGACGGCACCGTCTTCGGTGGCGCGTTGGGTGAGGTCTACGGCGAGAAGATGACCAAGATTCAGCGCCTTGCCGTCACCACCGGTCGTCCACTGATCGGCCTCTACGAAGGTGCAGGCGCCCGCATCCAGGACGGTGCGGTATCGCTGGACTGGATCGCGCGGACCTTCCTGCACAACATCGAAGCCTCCGGCGTGGTCCCGCAGATCTCCGTGATCATGGGCGCTTGCGCCGGCGGTAACGCCTACTCCCCCGCGCTGACCGACTTTGTGGTCATGGTGGATGAGACCTCGAAGATGTTCGTCACCGGCCCGGATGTGATCAAGACGGTCACGGGTGAGGAGATCTCGCAGGAGGAGCTCGGCGGCGCCTGGATCCACATGCAGCAGGGCGGCAACTGCCACTACGTTGCGGAATCCGACGAGGATGCGCTCGACTGGGTGGCTGACTTGCTCGAGTACTTGCCGTCGAACAACCGCCAGAAGTCGGCGCCGCGCCCGGCAATCCCAACCGATGCAGAGGCAGACGCCACCGATGCTGCCGCGCTGGATTCACTGATCCCAGACTCGCCGAACACCCCTTATGAGGTCCGCGACGTGATTGCGCATATCGCGGACGACGGCGAGTTCCTGGAGGTCATGGAGCAGCGCGCTGAAAACGTCGTCACTGCGTTTGGTCGGATTGAGGACCAGCCGGTGGGCTTCGTCGCTAATCAGCCCATGGTGCTCGCAGGTTGCTTGGACATTGACTCGGCGGAAAAGGCCGCGCGCTTCATCCGCACCTGCGACAGCTTCAACATCCCAATTGTCATGCTGGTGGACGTTCCCGGCTTCTTGCCCGGCGCGAACCAGGAACACAGCGGCATTCTGCGCCGCGGCGCGAAGCTGCTGTACGCCTACGGCGAGGCAACCGTGCCGAAGGTGACCGTGACCATGCGCAAGGCGTACGGCGGCGCGTATTGCGTGATGGGTTCGAAGGGCCTCGGCGCCGATGTGAACTTGGCCTGGCCGACCGCGCAGATCGCGGTGATGGGTGCGTCTGGCGCAGTCGGCTTTATCAACCGCAAAGACATTGCCAACGCCCGCGACTCCGGTGTGAGCGACGAGGAGCTCCGCGAACTGATTGCGAAGTACGAGCGCGACTACGAAGACGAGATGCTCAACCCGTACAAGGCCGCTGAGCGCGGTCTGATCGATTCGGTCATCCTCCCAAGCGAAACCCCTGCGGTTCTCGCAGCGCAACTGCGTTTCTTCCGTGACAAGACCGTGGCGCGTCCGATGCGCAAGCACGGCAATATCCCGCTCTAATCCCGCTCCGATTCAAGGACCACAAAGGACCATAAGGACACTGTTATGAATTCCACCTCTTTTTCTTCCCTGAAGCGTCCCGCAATCCTGTTCCCGGGGCAGGGGTCTTCCTGGCAGCAGGCACTTGCGGATGCTGCCTCGACTCCTGTGGCACGCAGCCGCATGGAGCAATTGCTTAACGACGCCCAGTCTCTCACCGCCGCCGTCGCCCGCCCGTTGGCCTCTGTGGTGCCGGGGGTTGTGCAGCGTATCCGCGAGGCGATGGATGCAGATGCTGCGCACGAGGCAATCGACGCCCTGCCCGCAGTCAGCGCGCCGGCGATTTTGCTATCGCAGATTGTTGCTGCTGAAGACCTCGAGCAGCTCGGCCTGGACACCGCCGACGCACTGTTCGCCGGTCACTCGCAGGGCATCCTGGGCGCTGCCGCACTGGATCGCGCCAACGGCCCGCAGGCTGCGGAGAAGGCGCTTGCGTTCGCGTTCATCATGGGTGCCGCCGCGACCAACGTGTACGGTGCCGCCGACTCGCGCAGCCGGATGCTTTCGGTTCGGGGCTTAACGCCTGAGCAGGTCGGTGAGTTTGTCGTCGATACGCAAGCTGCTCCGATCAGCGTGATCAATGGGCACCGCCACGTGGTGCTGTCCGGCAGCCCGGAGGCGCTCGCGCAGGCACGCAAGGACATCGAAGCGGCTGCGAGCAGATACAACGCCAAGTTGGAAGTGGAGTACGGCGGCTCCGAAATCACGCCGGTGTTCGATTCGCTTGATGTTGCGTACCCCTTCCATGTGGAGACCAACGCCGCTGGTGTGGATCTGGCGCAGCAGTGGGCGGACGCGTGCGGGATCACGTTTGAAACCACCACCCCGCGTGAACTGGCGCAGTCAATCTTGGTGGACCGATTCGACTTCACCGAAGTCGTGCGCGACCTGATTGCCCAGGGTGCGAGCCACATTTTCACGTTTGATTCGGCGACGGCAACCATTGTGACCAACCTGGCCAACGGTTCCGGCGTCGCTGTGCTCGATGCGTCCACTGCCGCGAAACGCGACGACCTCGCACGCCCGGGTGCTGAGCTGCCGCAGGGCGTGGACTATTCGGACTACGCGCCGCGAGTGATTGCGCTGCCGGACGGCAAGACGTACACGCAGACGAAGTTCTCGTCGCTGACTGGCCTGTCCCCAATCATCCTGGGTGGCATGACGCCGACGTCCGCAGACGGCGAGATCGTCGCCGCTGCTGCCAACGCCGGCTACTGGGCAGAACTTGCCGGTGGCGGCATGTACTCCGAGGAGGAGTTTGGCAAGCACACCGCCAACCTCAAGGCGTTTTTGCAGCCCGGTCGCACCGCACAGTTCAACACCATGTTCTTCGACCGCTTCCTGTGGAACCTGCAGTTCGGCCAAACGCGCATGGTGCCAAAGGCCCGCGCGGCCGGTGCCCCGTTTAACGGCGTGTGCATCTCCGCAGGCATCCCGGAAGTTGAAGAAGCTACGGAACTGTTCGCGCAGCTGCACCAGGATGGCTTCCCCTACATTGCGCTCAAGCCTGGTACGACGCAGCAGATCCGCAACGCGCTTGCCATCGCGGCAGCGAACCCGGACGACCAGGTCATCTTGATGGTGGAAGACGGCCACGCTGGCGGCCACCACTCCTGGGTTGACCTGGAAGACATGCTGCTGGAGACCTACCCGGAGATTCGTGCGCACGACAACGCGGTGCTCACCGTCGGCGGTGGCGTGTACTCGCCGGAGCGTGCCGCGGAACTGATCACGGGCCGTTGGTCCGAGAAGTTCGGGCTGCCTGCGATGCCGGTGGATGGTGTGTTCGTCGGCACCGTGGCTATGGCCACGAAGGAGGCGAAGGCCACGGATTCGGTCAAGCAGCTGCTCGTGGATACGCCGGGCCTGCCCCCGGAGAACAACGGCGGTTGGGTCGGCCGCGGTCGCGGCGTGGCCGGTGTGGCGTCGTCGCAATCGCACCTGCTGGCAGACTTGCACGACCTGGACAACTCCTTTGCCAAGGCGGCGCGGTTTATCGCCTCGTTGGATATTGAGGAGTACGCGGCGCACCGCGAAGAGATCATCGAGGCACTGTCGAAGACGGCGAAGCCCTACTTCGGCGACGTGGAGACGATGACGTACGCCGAGTGGGTCGAGCGCTTCGTCGAGCTCGCCGATCCGTTCATCGACCAGACCTGGAACGCGCGCTTTGTCGCGTTGCTGCAGCGCATCGAGGCACGCCTGAACGAAGCCGACCACGGTGAGATCCCGACCCTCTTCCCCGACGATGTCGAGATCTCCCCGCGTGATGGTCTTCAGACCTTGCTGCAGCACTACCCGCAGGCACGCAAGGTTGTGGTTTCCCCGCGCGATGCGGCGTGGTGGATCGGCCTGCACTACGCCTACCCGAAGCCGATGCCGTGGGTGCCGGCACTGAATGCGGATCTGAAGTCCTGGTTTGGCAAGGACACCTTGTGGCAGGCGCAGGATGAGCGCTACACCGCTGACCAGGTGCGCATCATCCCTGGCCCGGTTGCGGTTGCTGGCATTACGCGCAAGAACGAGCCGGTTGCGCAGTTGCTGGCACGCTTCGAGGATGCCGCGACGCAGATGCTTATCGACGACGGCGTCACCGCCGAATCCCGCTTCGCCCGACGCAGCGACGCCGCCGACGAGGCCGCGTACCTGCGCTCCTGCCCAACCTTGGTGTGGCACGGCCACCTGATGGCCAACCCGGCATACGCGCTGGACGAGGACGCCTTCGACGTGGAGGCAACCACCAACGCGGCTGGTGAGTGTGAGTGGACGATCCGGATCCACGCTGATTCCGCATGGGATCACCTGCCGGAAGATAAGCGCCCGTTCTACGTGCGTGAGGTGAACATCCCGGTCGAGATCCCTGCCGGCGCAGGCACGGGTGCCTCCCCGGTTGTGGACGGCGATCGTCTTTCCGACAGCGTCTTCGAGCTGCTGTCTGGCCTGGCGGGTGTCGGTTCGGTCAGCGAGGCCGGCGACACGATCACGGAGATTCCGCAGATCGAGGAACCGACCGAGGACGCACCGTTTGGTGTGGCGCGCTCGTCGTTTACGCTGCCTACTTCCCTGCTGGCGTCGCACTCCGCAGTTACGGGTGGCGCTGTGGCCGACAACGCTGTGGTTGGTACGCCGGACGTGCTGGTTGGCCCCTGCTGGCCGGCGATCTACGCCGCGCTGGGCTCCGGCAGGCTGGCTGATGGCACGCCGGTCATCGAGGGTCTGCTCAACGCGGTCCACCTGGATCACGTCATTGACCTGCGTGTCCCGCTGTCCGAGCTTGCCGATGGCAGGCGCATCGACGTGACCTCCAAGTGCACTTCTATTGCCGAGTCCACCTCTGGCCGCATTGTCACCGTCGAGTTGGAGCTGCGCTCTGGCGACGAGGTTGTGGCAACCCAGATGCAGCGCTTTGCCATCCGTGGTCGCGCCACCGGCACCGCGACGCCAGTCCCGGCGCCGGCGTACGGCGGCGGCGCGGCAAGCGATCAGGTGGAGCCGACCCCACGTTCGTTCGTGGACCGCACCGTGGTTCGCGCACCGTCGGACATGACCCCGTTCGCGCTGGTCTCCGGCGACTACAACCCGATCCACACCTCCGCCAACGCTGCCGCCCTGGTCAACCTGGATGCACCGCTGGTGCACGGCATGTGGCTGTCTGCCACCGCGCAGCACCTCGCTGCCGGCCACGGCCAGGTCATCGGCTGGACCTACTCCATGTACGGCATGGTGCAGCTTGATGACGAGGTAGAGATCACCGTCGAGCGTGTCGGCCGCGTCGGCATCCAGCAGGCCCTTGAGGTGACCTGCCGCATCGCGGGTGACGTTGTCTCCCGTGGTCAGGCGCTTCTGGCCCAGCCACGCACCGCCTACGTCTACCCCGGCCAGGGCATTCAGACCCAGGGCATGGGCAACGGCGACCGTGCGGCTTCCGCTGCGGCGCGCGAGGTGTGGCGCCGCGCAGACCGCCACACGCGCGAGACCCACGGGTTCTCCATCCAGCGCATTGTGGAAGACAACCCGTCGCGCTTGGTGATCCGCGGTGTGGAGTTCAAGCACCCGGACGGCGTGCTACACCTGACCCAGTTCACCCAGGTGGCCATGGCGGTTGTCGCCTACGCCCAGACCCAGCGCCTGAACGAGGCCAACGCGTTGGCCTCCGGCGCGTACTTTGCGGGCCACTCGCTTGGTGAATACACCGCGCTTGCCGCGCTGGGCAACATCTTTGATCTGGAAGCGGTCATCGACATCGTGTACTCGCGCGGCTCCGCCATGGGCTCCCTGGTGCCGCGCGATGCGGAGGGTAACTCCGACTACGGCATGGGTGCGCTGCGCCCGAACATGATCGGTGTCGGCCCGGAAGAGGTCGAGGCCTACGTCGCTGGTGTTGCGCAGGATTCCGGCGAATTCTTGGAGATTGTCAACTACAACATCAAGGGCCAGCAGTACTCCGTCGCGGGCACGAAGCGCGGCCTTGCTGCTCTGGAGCGCAAGGCCAACTCGGTCACGCCGCGCGCCTACGTCACGGTTCCGGGCGTGGACGTTCCGTTCCACTCGCGCGTGCTGCGCGAGGGTGTGGCGGACTTCGCCGAGAAGCTCGACGAGCACATGCCGGCGATCATCGACGTGGACACGCTGGTGGATCGCTACATCCCGAACCTGGTGGCTAAGCCGTTCGCGCTGACGCAGCAGTTCATCGACGCCGTCACCGACGAGGTCCCCTCCGAGCGCCTCAAGGGCATGACGCCGGAGAACACCGAACGCAACACGCTCGCACGCACGTTGCTTATCGAGTTGCTGGCGTGGCAGTTCGCCTCGCCTGTGCGCTGGATTGAAACGCAGGACTACCTGCTTGGTCGCGTCGACCAGGTCATCGAGGTCGGCCTTGCGTCCTCGCCGACGCTGACCAACCTGGCTAAGCGCGAGATGGATGTCATTGGCATCCACGTGCCGGTCTTCAACGTTGAGGCAAGCCAGGACATTGTCATGCTCAACGACGTGGTGTCCGCGCCGGAGCCTGTGCTTGTCGACGACACCCCGGCAGAAACAGACGCCGAACCGGCCCCAGAATCCGCCCCGCAACCGGCCGCCGAGGCTGCACCCGCGGCCCCCGTCGCACCGGCAGAGCCAGTACCGGCTGCACCGGCTGCACCTGCTGCATCCGGCGCACCCGCGTCCGACCTTCCCTTCACCGCGGCCGATGCGATCACCGTCCTGTTCGCGCTGCAGAACAAGATCCGCCCCGAGCAGATCAACGATTCGGACACTATTGAGGAGCTCACCGGTGGGGTGTCGTCGCGACGCAACCAGCTGCTCATGGACATGTCCGCCGAACTCGGCGTGCCCGCCATCGACGGCGCTGCTGAAGCCGACGTGGCCACGCTAAACACCCGCGTGAACACCGCCGCGCCTGGCTACACCCCGTTCGGCGCTGTCTTGAGCGAGGCCGTGGGCACCCGCCTGCGCCAACTCTTCGGTGGCGCAGGCCTGAAGCCGGCGTTTGTCGGCGAGCACCTCGCAGCCGCGTGGGGCCTGCCCGCATCCTGGACCGCACACGTCGAAGCCGAGATCCTGCTGGGCAGCCGCACCGAGGAATCGGTGCGCGGCGGCTCGCTGAACAGCCTGCCGTCTGCCACAACCAAGGCGGAGATCACCGCACTGATCGACCAGGCGGTACAAAACGTCGCCGCACGCTACGGCGTTGCAGTCTCCCAGGCCACCAGCGGCGGCGCATCCGGCGGCGGCGTGGTGGATTCGGCTGCGCTCGACGCCTACAAGGACGAAGTCACCGACACCCTGGTGGCTACCGCCCGCACGCTGCTGAACAAGCTCGGCATCGAAAACGAGGTCGCCGAGATCCCCGCACCGGACACCACGATCGTGGAAACGATCGAGGCAGAACTCGGCTCCGGCTGGGTCAAGCAGGTCACCACGGTCTTCGACGAGCGCAAGGCAGTGCTTTTCGACGACCGCTGGGCCCAAGCCCGCGAAGACCTCGCCCGCGTCGCCCTCGGCGAGCTCGACCTCGCACCACAGCGCTTCGCTGGCACCGGTTCCACCGTGGCCAAGCAGGCCGAGTGGTACGCCAAGCGCGTGGAGGGTGATCGTCGCAACGTACTCGGCGAGATCGCCGCTGCCGCCAACGCCGCAGCGAACGAGCCGTACGCAAACGACGTCGCCCTGGTCACCGGTGCCGCGCCGGGTTCCATTGCCACCGCAGTGGTGGAGGGCCTGCTCGCAGGCGGTGCGACGGTCATCATGACCGCATCCAACGTCAGCCAGGCGCGCAAGGAATTCGCCCGCACGCTTTTCGCTGAGCACGCCTCCGTGGGTGCGCGCCTGTGGCTGGTGCCGACGAACCTGTCGTCCTACCGCGACATCGATGCGCTCATCGAGTGGATCGGCTCCGAGCAGAAGGAAACCGTTGGCAAGGACGTCAAGATCATCAAACCGGCACTCACGCCGACGCTTGCTTTCCCGTTCGCAGCACCGCCGGTGTCCGGCTCGCTTGCAGAGGTCGGCGGCAACGCCGAAACGCAGGCCCGCCTGCTGCTGTGGTCGGTGGAGCGCACCATCGCTGGCCTGTCCGACCTGGCGCAGCGCGGCGATCACTTCCCTGCCGAGCGCGCGCACATCGTCCTTCCGGGCTCGCCGAACCGTGGCACCTTCGGTGGCGACGGCGCCTACGGCGAAGTCAAGGCCGCCTTCGACGCGATCGTAAACAAGTGGTCGGCGGAAACCGGCTGGCCAGAAGGCGTGACCCTGGCGCAGGCCCGCATCGGTTGGGTTGCCGGCACGCACCTGATGGGCGGCAACGACGGGCTCGTTCCGGCAGCACAGGCTGCGGGTATCCACGTGTGGAGCCCGGAGGAGATCTCCACGCAGCTACTTGGCCTGGTCACCGAGGAATCCCGCGAGCAGGCGAAGCAGTCCCCGCTGGATCTCGACCTCACAGGTGGGCTCGAGGACGCAGGCGTGTCCATCGCCGATCTGGCGCGTAATGCACGTGTTGATGTGGCGGGCACGGAGTCGTCGACAAGCAATGGCGCCACGGTGCGCGCACTGCCGAACGTCACCACCCCGCGCCAGCCTGCACCTGCAGCTGTGGGCGATGTGACCTGCGCACTTGATGACATGGTGGTTGTCGTCGGCATCGGCGAGGTATCCAGCTGGGGCTCCGGCCGCACCCGCCGCGAAGCCGAATACGGCATCACGCGCACGGGCGAGGTCGACCTCACCGCAGCCGGTGTCCTCGAACTGGCGTGGATGATGGGCCTGATCACCTGGTCCGAGGATCCGAACCCGGCCTGGTACGACGAAGACGGCGCAGAGGTCGCCGAGGAGGACATCTACGAGCGCTTCCGCGACGATGTCATCGCACGCAGCGGTATCCGCACCCTGACGGACAAGTACTTCCTCACCGACCAAGGCTCCATCGACTTAGAGCAGGTCTACCTCGACCGCGACATCACGTTCACCGTGGCCACGGAAGAGGAAGCTCTCGCATACGTGGAGGCCGACGGTGAGAAGACCACCATCCGCCAGATCGACGGCGAATGGAGCGTGACCCGCCACGCCGGTGCCCTGGCACACGTGCCGAAGAAGGCCACCCTGACGCGCACCGTCGCTGGCCAGATGCCGGACGGCTTCGACCCGACCAAGTGGGGAATCCCCGCACAGATGGCCGACGGCATGGACCGCATGGCCGCCTGGAACCTGGTCACCGCCGTCGACGCGTTCATCAACGCCGGCTTCACCCCGGCGGAGCTCATGCAGAAGGTCCACCCGTCCTTCATCGCCACCACCCAAGGCACCGGTATTGGCGGCATGGAATCGCTGCACAAGGTGTTCGTCTCCCGCTTCATCGGCGAGGAACGCCAGACCGACATCCTGCAGGAAGCACTGCCCAACGTGGTGGCTGCCCACACCATGCAGGCACTTGTCGGCGGCTACGGCTCCATGATCCACCCGGTCGGCGCCTGCGCCACCGCCGCCGTCAGCATCGAAGAAGCGGTGGACAAGATCGCGCTGGGCAAGGCTGACTTCGTAGTCGCCGGCGGTATCGACGACGTCCAGGTCGAATCCCTCCAGGGCTTCGGCGACATGAACGCCACCGCCGAAACCGCCAAGATGACGGCACAAGGGATCGACGGCCGCTTTATCTCGCGCGCCAACGACCGCCGACGCGGTGGCTTCCTCGAAGCCGAAGGCGGCGGCACGGTCCTGCTCGCCCGCGGCACCCTCGCTGCCGAACTCGGCCTGCCGGTGCTGGCAGTGGTCGCGTACGCCTCCAGCTTCGGCGACGGCGTGCACACCTCCATCCCGGCACCAGGCCTCGGCGTGCTCGCTGCAGCCTGCGGCGGAACCGACTCGCGCCTGGCCCGCTCCCTGTCCTCGCTGGGGCTGACCCCTGACGACGTCACCGTCCTGTCCAAGCACGACACCTCCACCAACGCCAACGACCCGAACGAGTCCGAACTGCACTCGGTGCTGTGGCCGGCCGTTGGCCGCGACCCGGACGCGCCGATGTACGTCATCTCGCAAAAGACCCTCACCGGCCACTCCAAGGCAGGTGCGGCACTGCTGCAGACCGGCGGACTCCTCGACGTGCTGGCCACCGGCGACCTCCCGCCGAACGCCTCCCTGGACTGCGTCGACCCGCTCATCGAGCCGAAGGCAACCAACCTGGTGTGGCTGCGCTCCCCGCTCGCCCTCGGCGCCGGCAACGTGAAGGCCGCGGCGCTGACCTCGCTCGGTTTCGGCCACGTCGGCGCGCTCGTCGTGCTGGGCCACCCGGGTGTGTTCGAAGCCGCACTGACACGCGACGGCCGCGACGCCGCCGCCTGGCGTGAGCGCGCAACCGAACGCCTCGCCCAGGGCGCAAGCCGACTCGAAGCCGGAATGATCGGCCGCGCCGACCTCTTCACCCAGGTGGAGAACCGCCGCTTCGCCGGTATCGACGACCACGCCGACGAGATCGCACTCCTGCTCAACCCCGATGCCCGTCTCAACGCCGACGGCACGTACCCGACCGCGACCCCGACCGTTTAAGGAGAGACACCATGACACCACTGTTTCGTACCGACGACACGTCGCTGTCCCACGACGAACTGGCAGCACTGACCACCGTCCTCGCCGAGGCCCATTCCTGGCAGGCCGTTGCCGGCACACCTGGCGTTGCTGGCGCGGCAGGCGGCACCGGCACTGCCTACGAAGACAACGTGTTCGGCGATGCGTTCGGCCAGCCGTTCGGCGCCCAGCAAACCATCGGCAACGTCACCTACTTCTAGAAAGGACCGCACACATGCATGACTTTCCGTTCCGCAAGGTCCTCGTCGCCAACCGCGGCGAGATCGCGGTCCGCATCATCCGCGCAGCCCGCGACGCCGGCCTTGCCTCCGTGGCTATCTACGCCGACCCCGACAAAGACGCGCCGTACACCGAAATGGCGGACGAGGCGATTGGGATCGGTGGCGAGACGTCGTCGCAAAGCTATCTGGATATCGACAAAGTGCTCAAGGCCTGCCGCGACAGCGGCGCAGACGCCGTCCACCCCGGCTACGGCTTCTTGGC
The DNA here is from genome assembly GCF_001811185.1 of Corynebacterium sp. HMSC067D03. Lineage (NCBI taxonomy): Bacteria > Bacillati > Actinomycetota > Actinomycetes > Mycobacteriales > Corynebacteriaceae > Corynebacterium > Corynebacterium sp. HMSC067D03. The sequence goes on along the minus strand of NZ_KV803804.1, from coordinate 181,636 downwards.
AGAGAACGCCGAATTTGCCCGGCGCGTCATCGACGAGGGCCTGACCTGGATCGGCCCGCCGCCAAGGGCGATCGACGCGCTTGGCGACAAGGTCACCGCCCGGCGCATCGCTGAGGAGGTCGACGCACCGCTCGTGCCGGGCACGAAAGACCCGGTGGACAGCGCCGACGATGTGGTCGCTTTCGCCGACACCCACGGTCTGCCCGTGGCTATCAAGGCGGCGTACGGCGGTGGCGGCCGTGGCATGAAGGTCGCCCGCACCCGCGGCGAGATCCGCGAACTGTTCGAGTCCGCCACCCGCGAAGCCAAGGCAGCGTTCGGCCGCGGTGAGTGCTTCGTGGAGCGTTACCTCGACCGTGCCCGCCACGTGGAGGCGCAGGTACTGGCGGATACTCACGGCAACGTCATCGTCGCAGGTACCCGCGACTGCTCCGTGCAGCGCAGGTTCCAAAAGCTCATCGAGGAAGCCCCCGCCCCGTACCTCACCGATGAGCAGCGCGAACGCATCCACTCTTCCGCCAAAGCGATTGCAAAGCGGGCAGGTTACGTCGGTGTTGGCACCGTCGAATACCTCGTCGGCTCCGACGGGCTGATCTCCTTCCTCGAGGTCAACACCCGCCTCCAGGTTGAGCACCCCGTCACCGAAGAAACCACCGGCGTGGACCTCGTCATCGAGCAGTTCCGCATCGCCGCCGGCGAGCCACTGCGTTTCGACGCCGACCTGGAACCCACCGGCCACGCCATCGAATTCCGCATCACCGCAGAAGACGCCGGCACCAACTTCATGCCCATGCCCGGCACCGCCACCACCTACATCGAACCGGCAGGCCCCGGCGTTCGCGTCGACTCCGGCATCCGCGCCGGCTCCACCATCGGCGGCCAGTTCGACTCGATGCTGGCCAAACTCATCGTCCGCGGCGAAACACGCGACCAGGCCATCGCCCGCGCCAAGCGCGCCCTCGCCGAATTCCGGGTCGAAGGCATGCCGACCATCATCCCCTTCCACCAGCGCATGCTTAACGACGACGCCTTCACCGGCGACGCCACCCAATTCGCCGTTTACACCCGCTGGATCGAAGAGGAATGGGACCCGGACGTCGCACCCTACGAGTCCGACGGCGCTGGCGAAGACGGTGAGCAGGACGAAGCGCGCCGCCGCACCGTCTCCGTCGGTGTCAACGGCCGATCGATCGAGATCACGCTGCCGGAGCCGTTGCTTCTCGGCGCGGTGGCGCAGCGCCGCCGCGACCGCAAGCGCCGCTCCCGTAATGGCGGATCCGGCGGCAAGAGGTCCGGCAAGGGCGCTGCCAGCGCAGACACCCTGACCGCTCCGATGCAGGGCACCGTGGTCAAGTCCGAGGTCGCCGAGGGCGCCCGGGTGGAAGCCGGCGACATCGTGGTCATCCTCGAGGCCATGAAGATGGAAAATCCGGTCAAGGCCCACAAGAGCGGTGTGGTGAAAAACCTCGCCGTGGAGGCCGGCAGCCACGTGGATAAGGGCGCGGCACTGCTCGACATCACCGACGAGTAGCCGCTAGCCTGCGGTTTCCGCAACATACCCGAATCTCACCCGGCGCGTCAAAATTGGGGGTTGACGCGCCGGGCTTTCCGGTTCTATGGTTACCCACATGAGTGGTAAACCCATATACCTACAGATAGCAGATGAGTTACGTGACCTCATCGGGGCAGGCACCCTCGCTCCCGGCGACCGGGTGCCGTCTACCAACGAGCTCTCCGCCTACCACTCTGTCAATCCCACCACCTCCGCCAAAGCACTCACCGAACTGTTCAACGAGGGTCTGCTGGAGAAACGCCGCGGGCTCGGCATGTTCGTCCTGGAGAGTGCACGTGAGCAGGTGCTACGTACTCGTCGCGAAGCATTTGCCCGCGATTTTGTCCAACCGTTTGTCCATGAGGCCAACCAACTCGGCATCACCACCGAGGAGCTGACCGCAATGATTGAAAAGGAGCGTGCTCAATGAATCCCGGCTTCTACGCGCTGGTCGGCCCGAACGCCGCCGGCAAAACCCACTACCTCCACACGCTCATGAGCCCTCACGCCGCGTTCGTTCCGGCTGGTGCGGATGCCAAGTTTGCAGGCACGACCGTGGACGATCACTTACGCGCAGTCGCAGCGATCTACCCGCACGTGAGGCTCGAGTTCCCCAACGCCCGCATCAAAGATCTCTCCGTTGGGCAGCGCCGCCTACTCACCATTGAGGTGGCCCTAGCCATTGGCAAAGACCTGCTACTTCTCGACGAACCGTTTGATGGCATCGACACCACCACCCGCAAACAGGTCCGCCAGAGACTGATCGACTACATCGCGGAGAACCCGCAGCGCAGCGTGGTGATGGCATCGCATCGCCCCGAGGACTTCGTGGGTCTCGCCACCCATGTCATCCAGGTGTTTGATCGGGTGGTTTCGCGCCCAGTCCCACTCGACGACGCCCGCCTATGCTTTCCAACGGTCACCGGCCCCACCGCCGAGATCAAAGACCTTACCGCCCGCTTCCCCGTCGCTGAGACAGCGAGCCTCGGACCGATGACACGCGTCACTTTCGCCGAACCTATCGGCGAGGCCGATGTCCACTTGCCCATCGAGTACCCGGACGATGCCGAACTCATTGACCTCCTCGCGACGGAAAGGCCCGAACGATGAAACTCTTCCTCAGCCCCTTCAAACCAGCGATGTATTTGGGCATCTTTCTCGTCCTCTGCATTGCCGTACCCTTTGGACGATTGGAGTTTGGCGACGGCGGCCTGTGGACCATGGCGGGCGCTGCCACACTGTGGATACTCTTCGCAATCGGAGGATCGAACTGGCCAGCAATGAACCAGCTGGGCGCCAGCTTCAACCGATGGATGAATTCGGCAACGCTAACGGCTCTCGTGGCGGCGGTCATACTCACGCCACTTACCGCCGCGTCGGCGGTGTACCACCAAGCACATAGCCCGTACTACAAGTGGTATGACCCGTTCATTGTTACGAACGGACAACCGATGCCCTGGATCAACGGCAGCGGCGAACCGTATTTCGTTGAAGGCGCCGCGCAGGACCTGACATCCGTCGTGGCAACTGTGCTACTCCACTTCGTCATCTTCCTCACGATGGCGCTGACCGGTGTAGCAATCGGCCTTGCGCGAGGCACCCGCATGCAGTGGTTCATGCTCAGCAGCATGTTCGTGGGTGGTTTCACCGGGCTCCTAGTGGGGATCTACAAGGCGGATGTGAACCCCTCCGACCCCTACCTCTACGCCATCTTCGTAGCGGCAGCGGGGCCAGTAGTTTTGGCGGCCAGCGCAGTTGTGTTCGCTAGAACCCGCCGTTTCGTGCACTAACGCTCCAACCACTCGGAGCGCAGCAGCCCATGGCGGGAGCAAGCTGCCTCCCACGCCATCGGGCTGATTTTTACCACCATGCGCCGCTGGCATAGCGGGCAAATACGCGGCGCGTCGTAGGGCCTGGCCGGGTCGAGCGGCCAGGCGATCTCGCCGGACAGCACTGCGTCGGCGAGTTCCGTTGAATCCGGGATTTTCATCAGGGCCCGGCTAACTACAGCGACTTGATGGTGTCGTACAGAACACCGTGGCCGGAGTTCTGCTTCTCCCCCACCGGGGTGATGTTCAGGCTCAAGCCTGGCTTCGCCCCGCCTTCCAACACACGGTCAACGGCGTCGCGGTCCTTCTCCATCGGACGTCCAAACGTGGTCAGGTAATTACCGCCGATAATGGCATTCGCGCCGCCCATGAGTCCGGCTTCGGTGCCGTCGTCGCCAAGCGCGAGCTCCGTGCCACCCGCAAAACGGAGCTGGGTGGACGGCATGGCCAGGCGGAACGCGGCGACGGCACGCAGCGCCTCACCCTGGGGCACCAGCGGGCGGTCGGCGAACGGGGTGCCTGGGCGCGGGTCGAGGAAGTTCATCGGCACTTCATGCGGCTGGATTTCGGCCAACTGGGTGGCGAATTCGGCGCGCTGCTCGATGCTCTCACCCAAGCCGATGATGCCGCCGCAGCAGGTTTCCATGCCCTCTGCCAGCACGTTCTCCAGCGTGTCCTTGCGCTCCTGCCAGGTGTGGGTGGTGACCACGTTAGGGAAGAATGACTCGGCGGTTTCAAAGTTGTGGTTGTAGCGCGACACGCCCATCTTGGCCAGTTGGCGAGCCTGGTCGCGGGTGAGGATGCCCAGCGATGCGGAGATGGAAATGTCCACCTCTTCCTGGATGGCGGTGACGGCCTCGGCGACCTGGTCCAGCAGTTGCTGGGTCGGGCCCTTCACGGCGGCGACGATGCAGAACTCGGAAGCGCCCATCTTCTCGGACTGCTTGGCGGCCTCGACGAGCTCGGCGATGTCCAAGGTCACGGCGCGCACAGGTGATTCGAACAGGCCGGACTGGGAACAGAAGTGGCAGTCCTCGGGGCAGCCACCGGTCTTCAGGGAGATGATGCCTTCCAACGAGACATCGACACCGCAATGCTTGATGCGCACCTGGTGGGCGAGGTCGAGCAGTTCAGGCAGGCGCTCGTCCTCAATGTTGAGGATCTGGACGAGCTCCTCCTTGTTCAGGCCTTCGCCGTTTTCCAGGGCTTTTTCGCGGGCGATGTCAAGAATATCGGTCATCTGTGGGCTCCGTTCGCGTCGTTCACGTGATGGTTGCGCAACAGTTTAGCGTGCAATTGAACGGCGTTCAGGAAAACCCAGATTAGCGATACTTAACCACAAGCGGCGAGTGGTCCGACCAGCGCTCTTCCACCGTCGGCGCCTTCTCCACCCACGTGCGCTGCGCACGCTCCAGCATGTTCGCGGTGGCAGCCTGGACGTCGATGCGCCAACCCGCGTCGTTGTTAAACGCCTGGCCGCGGAACGTCCACCAGGTGTACGGCGCGTCCTCCGGGTGCAGCCTGCGCGCCACATCGAACCACTTCGGAGCACCATTTGCTTGACGACGACCCCCCGACCGGTACTCCACCGCCCCAGCCCATTCCACCGCAGCCTTGTCCTCTACATCCTGCGCCTCCGCGTCCGGGAAGCAACCGAACACCGCATCCATGAACGCGCGCTCATGTGGCAAGAAACCGGACTTCTTCCGGTTCGTCTTCCAATTCTTCAGGTCCTCGCGACGGTGGCAGATGTTCCAATCCCCGCCGATCACCATGTCCGGGTATTCGCCCGCCCACTGCTCCAGCAGCGGCTCGAACTGATCCAGAAAGCGATACTTCTCGTCCTGCTTGGCCGTCTCGGCTGCTCCTGAGGGGAGGTAGAGGGAGGCGACACGGGTGTCGTCGTCAAGCGATGCTGCAATAAAGCGACCCGCATCCTCGAACTCAGGAATCCCGATCTCCACATCGCGCAGCGGCGTGCGCGACAGGATGCCCACACCCGCGCGACCCTTCGCACCAGGCGTTTCAGCCGGCGCGACCTCCAAGTGCCACCCATTTTCCAGCGCCGGGGCAAGCGCAGCACGCGCCTGATCCACCGTGGCGCGCACCTCCTGCATCAGCACCACATCAGCCGGATTCTCGTTCAACCAGGCCAACATGCCCGGATTGTTCTCGTTGCGGACCTTCGTGGCGGCACGGATGCCGTTGACGTTGACGGATGCAATGGTAAGGCTCATGGGCCAAGACCTTACCTATCCCCTACCTCTCCCGGCCCTATCGCCAGACAGCGCCCCGTTGGGACGGTACTCTGGTGGGTTGAAGTCAGGAACCTTACAACAAAGGAGCATTATGGCGAAGATCATTTGGACTCGTACCGACGAAGCACCGCTGCTTGCGACGTACTCCCTCAAGCCAATCGTGGAGGCATTCGCTTCCCGTGCAGGCATCGAGGTCGACACCGCAGACATCTCGCTGGCAGGCCGCATCCTCGCACAGTTCCCAGATCGCCTCGGCGACAAGAAGGTCGACGACGCACTCGCACAGCTCGGTGAGCTGGCAAAGACCCCGGAAGCCAACATCATCAAGCTTCCGAACATTTCCGCTTCCCTCGTCCAGCTGAAGAAGGCCATCGCCGAACTGCAGGCCGCAGGCTTCGACATCCCGGACTACGAGGACGCGCAGGACAAGTACGACGCAGTCAAGGGCTCCGCTGTGAACCCGGTCCTGCGTGAGGGCAATTCCGACCGCCGCGCTCCGGAGGCCGTGAAGAACTACACCAAGAAGCACCCGCACTCCATGGGCGCTTGGTCGAAGGACTCCAAGACCAACGTTGCCACCATGGGCGCAGGCGACTTCCGCCACAACGAGAAGTCCGTCATCATGCCGGCCGAGGACACCCTGGCCATCAAGCTCGTCACCGCAGACGGCGAGCAGGTGCTCAAGGACGGCCTGAAGGTTGAAAAGGGCGAGGTCATCGACGGCACCTTCATGTCCGCGAAGGCTCTGGATGAGTTCCTGCTCGAGTCCGTGAAGAAGGCCAAGGAAGAGGGCGTGCTCTTCTCCGCGCACCTCAAGGCCACCATGATGAAGGTCTCCGACCCGATCATCTTCGGCCACGTCGTGCGCGCATTCTTCAAGGATGTCTACGACAAGTACGGCGCCGAGCTTCTCGACGCCGGCCTCAACGGCGAAAACGGCCTCGGCGCAATCTACGAGGGCCTTGCTGATCTGCCGAACGGCGAAGAGATCCGCGCAGCCTTCGACCAGGCCCTGCAGGACGGCCCGGCACTGGCACAGGTGAACTCCGCAAAGGGCATCACCAACCTCCACGTCCCGTCCGACGTGATCATCGACGCCTCCATGCCGGCCATGATCCGCACCTCCGGCCACATGTGGAACGCCGACGACCAGGAGCAAGACACCCTGGCCGTCATCCCGGATTCCTCCTACGCCGGCGTGTACCAGACGGTTATCGACGACTGCCGCGAAAACGGCGCATACGACCCGACCACCATGGGCACCGTCCCGAACGTCGGCCTCATGGCAAAGAAGGCTGAGGAGTACGGCTCCCACGACAAGACCTTCAAGATCCCGGCTGACGGCAAGGTCCAGGTTGTCAACGCCGCTGGCGACGTGCTGATCGAGCACGACGTCGAGGCTGGCGACATCTGGCGCGCATGCCAGACCAAGGACGCCCCGATCCAGGACTGGGTCAAGCTGGCCGTCAACCGCGCACGCCTGTCCGGCATGAAGACCATCTTCTGGCTGGACGAGGAGCGCACACACGACCGCAACCTCATCGAACTGGTGAAGAAGTACCTGGCCGACCACGACACCGACGGCCTGGACATCTCCATCGCCTCCCCGGTCGAGGCCACCAAGATCTCCGTCGAGCGCATCCGCCGCGGCGAGGACACCATCTCCGTGACCGGCAACGTGCTGCGTGACTACAACACGGACCTGTTCCCGATCCTCGAACTGGGTACCTCCGCGAAGATGCTCTCCGTCGTCCCGCTGATGGCTGGCGGCGGCCTGTTCGAGACCGGTGCCGGCGGCTCCGCCCCGAAGCACGTCCAGCAGGTTGAGGAAGAAAACCACCTGCGTTGGGACTCCCTCGGTGAGTACCTCGCACTGGCCGAATCCTTCCGCCACGAGAAGAACACCAACGGCAACGAGAAGGCCGGCGTCCTCGCCGCCGCTCTGGACAAGGCAACCGAAAAGCTGCTGGATGAAGGCAAGTCCCCGTCCCGCAAGGTCAACGAAATCGACGACCGCGGCTCCCACTTCTGGCTCTCCCTGTACTGGGCAGAGGCACTGGCAGCCCAGACCGACGACGCCGAACTGGCTGAGGTCTTCGGCCCGATTGCGAAGGACCTGCGCGACAACGCCGAAGCGATCGACTCTGAGCTGCTCGCTGCCCAGGGTGCCCCGGCCGACCTCGGCGGCTACTACTGGCCGGACGACGCCAAGACCTCCGCGGTCATGCGTCCGTCCGCAACCTTTAACAAGATCATCGACGCACTGGAGAAGTAAGCGCTCGGTTTGATCGGCCCCGGTCACTGTTTCCACACAGTGGCCGGGGCTTTTGCTGTTCGTCGCGTCGTCTGGCTTCCCCCGTGGCGTCTTCTGCTCGCCCTCCCCTTCCCCCTCTCCCTAGATGGTAACCACCAGATGGTAATCAACCGAGTGCCTGGACCGACGGTGCTCTTCCAACTCGGCTCATCACCATCCTCTGGTTACCATCCTCGGCGAAGGGCGGGAACAGCGCCGGCGAAGAGCGGGTGCGACTGCTCACCCCAAGGCTGCTCGGCGCCCGGCGATGGTGGCGAGAACCTCTCGGACGAACTTCTCAGGATGCCGGCGTAGGAAATCCGGCGAGTAGCGGAGGAATACGTATCCTTGGTTGGCGATCATCTTCTGTCGCTCGAACTCTTCCTGCCGCGCGCGTTCGGCGTTGGGTCCCTGGTATTTCACGTTGCCGTCGATCTCAATGAGTAACCAGCCATCGATGCAAAGGTCGGCGTAGCGTCCAGCCACTTCGTACTGTGTAAACAAGGGGCCGATCCCCGCACGGATCAGCAAGGCGCGCGCGAAAGATTCGTAGGGCGAACCGGAATCCGCGACGCTGTGCCGAATGCACTCCCGGACCACTGCAACACCTTTCAGTCTGCCAAGCTGGGATGCCTCCCGTTCAAGGAGTTCAAGCGTAAACCCACTGCGCCGGAGGTAGTCGGCAGCGACGAGCCCTTCGACGAAGCCGTAGTGGCGGGCGATATCAGCGAACGTTCGAAAACCATTGGTAACCCGGTGGCCGTCGCGCAACGAGATTTCGCTCTTGCGCAGCACCATGCGTCGAAACAGGATCCCTTCCCGGTTTCGTCGAGTAGGGGAGCTCCCCCTGGAAAGCAGACACAGTTCGACAGGCTCCTCCGTCGTACTGATCACCCAGATGCCATGCATGCGCGCGGCCGATCTCCCGACCAACACCGCTTCCCGGCTCATCATCGCAGCAGCTTCGACGCGTAGCCATTGGCGTTCGTGGAACTTCAGCTCTCTCCAACTCTTCTCCGGATACACAATGCTTGTGTCGAGTACCCGATGCGGCCCTCGGAGTTTGTCGAGTTGCTTGTGGGAGAGAACCCGCTTGTCCACAATCCCCCGCCGCAGCTCTTCCTTCCGTTCATCCCACCGTTGCAAGTGTGCCTTGTTTTCTCTGTCAATCCCCATACCAGTTCTGACGGTGAAAACCCGGCACCGGTTCCCTCCCGCGGCCGAAAACCTACCCGGCGTTGCGCAGTGCGGTGGCCAGCCCGTTCATGGTGACCTGGATCGTCTTGGAGACGAGGAAGGCCTCGTCGCCGGCGCTCGGCGAGCACACGGCCGAGTGCCCGGCCTAAGAGTCGGATGTCTTCACGGACGTGATCGCGGGCTGGGTATTTGCACTATTTTTATTCAGCCTTTCAACTCGGAAAATAGACCGCTTGGTACACAACGGCAGACTAAGCGGGCTACATTGCAGCCCATGGGAAACTACGACAACTCCAACGCACAAGAATGGTCCTTTGGTACGCGCTCGATCCATGCTGGCCAGCAGGTCGACCAGGACTACGGCGCGCGTAACCAGCCGATTTACATGACCACCAGCTACGTGTTCGACGATGCCCAGCACGCGGCGAACCGCTTTAACCTCTCGGATGCAGGCCCGATTTACACCCGCCTGACCAACCCGACGCAGCAGGCACTAGAGGATCGCCTGGCGTCGCTGGAGGGTGGCGTGGCGGCCACGGCGTTCGCCTCCGGCATGGCTGCGGAGACCGCTGCGATTCTTACTCTGGCGCAGGCTGGCGACCACGTTGTTACTTCCCCGCGCCTCTACGGCGGCACTGAGACGCTGTTCCAGCACACGTTGCCGAAGTTGGGCATTGAGTTCACCTTCGTGGAGAACCCGGACGACCCGGCAAGCTGGCAGGCTGCCGTCCAGCCGAACACGCGGGCGTTTTACGGCGAGACGTTCGGCAACCCGATCGCGGACGTGCTGGACATCCCGGCGATTGCAGAGGTTGCGCATAACAACCAGGTGCCGTTGATCGTCGATAACACGATGGCCACTGCTGCCCTGGTCAAGCCGCTGGAGTTGGGCGCGGACATCGTGGTCGTGTCCACGACGAAGTTCTACACCGGTAACGGCGCTGCGATTGGTGGCGCGATTATCGACGGCGGCAAGTTCGACTGGACCGTCCAGCGCGACGGCAAGGACGTCTTCCCACTGTTTACCACCCCGGATCCGGCGTACCACGGTCTGAAGTACGCGGACCTGGGCGCCCCGGCGTTTGCGCTGCGTGCCCGCGCCGGTTTGCTGCGTGACACGGGTGCGGCGATTTCGCCGTTCAACGCGTGGGTTGCGCTGCAGGGTATTGATACGTTGGCGCTTCGCGTGGAAAAGCACAATGCGAACGCGCTGAAGGTGGCGGAGTTCCTGGCGGGCCACGACAAGGTGGCCAAGGTCAACTACGCAGGCCTGGACGACTCGCCGTACAAGGCGACGAAGGACAAGTTGGGCCTGAAGTACACCGGCTCGGTGCTCTCCTTCGACATCGCGGGCGATCAGGATGACAAGACGAACGCGTGGAAGTTCATCGACGCGCTGAAGCTGCACTCCAACCTGGCCAACATCGGCGACGTGCGCTCGCTGGTGGTGCACCCGGCGTCGACAACGCACTCCCAGTCGGACGCTGCGGGTCTTGCCCGCGCTGGTATTACGCAGGCCACGGTGCGTTTGTCTGTCGGCATCGAGGATGTCGAGGACATTATCGCGGACCTCGAGCGCGGTTTCGCGGCGGTCTAAATGCTGGCTCCCGAAGGGCAGCTTGCCACGGTCGCCATCGGCGATGTTGTCACTGAGGCCAGCGAGGTGATCGCGGATACGCGCATTGCTTATCGACGATGGGGCGCACTGCAAGGCGACCCCAACGGCGTCAACAACGTGATCCTCGTCGAACACGCATTGACCGGCGACAGTGACGCCTCCGACTGGTGGTCCGAAGCCATCGGCCCAGGCAAGGCGCTAGACACCGACGAGTGGTGCGTGATCTGCACGAACGCACTCGGGTCGTGTTACGGCTCCACCGGCCCCGCGAGCGAGCATCCGGACGGCGGCGTGTGGGGATCGCGCTTCCCCGCCATCACGATCCGCGACATGGTGCACGCCGAGCACGCGTTCCTTGAGCAGTTAGGCATCGGCCGGCTCCATGCAGTCATCGGCGGCTCCATGGGTGGTGCGCGCACCCTGGAGTGGACGCTGCTTTACCCCGAGCAGGCCGACTACGCGCTGGTGCTGGCTGTGTCTGCCCGGGCGAGCGCCTGGCAGATTGGTATCCAAACCGCGCAGATCACCTCGATCACCCAGGACCCAGCCTGGCAGGGTGGCGACTACCACGGCACCGGCCAGTCGCCCGATGCCGGCCTTGCCGCCGCGCGCCGCATCGCCCACCTCACCTACCGCGGCGAGCTGGAAATCGACGAGCGCTTCGGCACCTCCGCCCAAACCGGCGAAAACCCACTCGGACCGTTCCGCCAAGACGGCCAACGTTTCGCCGTCCAGTCTTATTTGGAACACCAGGGCACAAAGCTCACCGAGCGTTTCGACGCCGCCTGCTACGTCACCCTCACCGAAGCCCTCAACCGCCACGACATCGGCCGGGGCCGCGGCGGGCTAAACAAGGCGTTGGCGTCCTCGACCGTGCCGACGATGATCGTCGGCGTCGACACCGACATCTTGTACCCCTACCACCAGCAGGAACACATCTCTCGAAACCTGGGCAACCTGCTGGCTATGTCGAAGTTGTCCTCCCCCGTCGGCCACGACGCCTTCCTTGTGGAGGCGCGTCAGATGGACCGGATTCTGCGCAACTTCATCAAACTCACCCACGAAATCCCGCCCGCCCGCGAGATCGCGTCACGCTACGGCGACTACGCGATCTAGGGGTTAAGACCCCAGCGCGTCCACCGACCAGGACAGCCACATCATGGTGGCGCCGAGGGCGGTGGTGAACGTGGCGTCGAAACGCTTGGAACGCACCGCAACCAGACCGATTACTTTGGAGTCGCAGGTCAGGCGCACCAGCGTGAGCCACAGCAGGGCCGCGCCAAGGGTGAACGTGGCGCGACGCCAGTGCTCGGTGGCGGCGAAGATGCCAGAGAGCACAAACCCGACGACAAACACGGCAACCCCGGTGCGCTGCGCCCACAATGGCAGGCGTGACGGGGCGTTGCCGCGGTCGTGAGGGTTATCCAGCGTCAACCCCGGTGGTAGCGAGGTGCCGGGGAGCTGGATGCGGGTGCTTCCCACGTTGTTACGCGTCCTGGTTTGCTTGCTGGTTCACGCCGGCTTGGCGCTCGGCGCTTTCGACGATGTTGCGCACCAGGAACGTGCGCGTCATCGGGCCGACACCGCCCGGGTTCGGGGAGACCCAACCGGCCTTCTCCCACACGTCGGGGTGCAGGTCGCCGACGGTTTTGCCGTCGACGCGGGAGACGCCGACGTCGAGAAGCGCCGCGCCTTCCTTGATCATGTCGGCGGTGATCATGTGTGGCTTGCCAGCGGCAGCGATGATCACGTCCGCGCGGCGAGTCTCCGCAGCGAGATCCTTGGTGCCGGTGTGGCACAGCACGGTGGTGGCGTTGACATCGCGAGAGGTCAGCATCAGGGAAATCGGGCGCCCCACGGTCACGCCGCGGCCGATGACGCACACGATCGCGCCGTTGAGGTCTACGCCGAAGCGCTCGAGCAGCTTGATGGAGCCGTTCGGGGTGCACGGCAGCGGGGCCGGCTCGTTGAGGACGAGTTTGCCCAGGTTCACCGGGTGGAGGCCGTCGGCGTCCTTGTCCGGGTCGATCAACTCCAGGATCCGGTTCTCATCCAGGTGCTTCGGCAGCGGCAACTGGACGATGTAGCCGGTGACGGAATCGTCGCGGTTGAGCTCGTCGATAACCGCCTCAAGCTCCTCTTGGGTGGTCTCCGCAGGCAGGTGCTTCTGAATGGAGGCAATGCCGAGCTCTTCGCAGTCCTTGTGCTTCATGCGCACGTAGTTCTGGCTGGCGGGGTCTTCGCCGACAAGCACCGTCGCCAGACCCGGGGTCACCCCCTGTTCCTTCAGTCGCGCCACGCGCTCGCGCAGGTCCGCGAAAATCTCCTCGCGGTAGAGTTTTCCGTCCAGTTTGATCGCAGTCACGGCCCCAATCCTAGACTCTTGTGCGTGCTCCACATCATCTATGACAATCCGGCCATTGGCGGCAATGCTGGCGCGGCGATCCGCCTTGCGGCAAATACCGGCGCGCAGCTGCATTTCGTCGAGCCGCTCGGCTTCAATTTTGACGACAAACACCTCAAACGCGCAGGCCTGGACTACCACGATCTTGCAGACGTGGTCATCCACCCCAACATCGACGTCTGCTTCGACGCGTTGGAAGGCTCCCGCATTTTCGCGTTCACCGCGCACACCGACCACCACTACCACGAGGTGCAATACCAGGACGGCGACGCGTTGCTGTTCGGCAACGAGGCCAACGGCATCCCGGGGGAGCACCTCGCCCACCCGCGGATTACGTGTCAGGTGCGGATTCCGATGCTGCCGTCGCGGCGCAGTATGAACCTGACGAACTCGGCGTCAGTCGCCATCTACGAGGCCTGGCGCCAGCTCGGGTTCCCCGGCGCTTTGTGACAGCGGCGGCAACTCGCGGGCGCGCAGCTTATCGACGAGCCCACGCGCCTGGTCCTCCTCCAAATCCCGACACGTCACGCTGAAGGCGCCGGGCACCAGGTCCAGGTCAATGCTGGCCAGGCCAAGTTTTCGCTGCAGCGGATCCTGGTTGAAGGTCAGTTCCTGAATGTGTGGGACGTCCACCATCTGGAACCAGCGCCCGATCCGCCCTGCCGTTGTCGTGACCGCGTCGGCGCGGACCTTGACCGTTTGACGTTTCCAGTCGAACGGCGAGATCCACCGGGCGCTGCGCGGGGAGCGGAAATCTACGTTGTCCAGATCGGTCAGTTCTGCGCCGGTTAGCGGACCGACTGCATCGATCACGGCCATCGCCTGTTCCCACGTCCCCACTGGCAGAATCTTCGACGTGCCGGTTTGTTTGTTGCGTTCCGAGCCATAACCCGCCGCCACGACAGAGACCGTCCACCATCCGAACGGGCGCCAGAACATTGGCTGGCGCAACTGCACCGCGTGGATACGCGAGCGAGGCATTGCTTGCCGACGACGATTCGCCAACCCATACGTCAAGTGGAACACCTCCCCGTCCTTCGTCGCGTTGAAGCGCCACGACTGGTCGATCGTGCGCCAAATGCGCGGCATGAAACCCACCACAACCGGGATGATCGCCGCGGCGGTCACATCCGTCCACAGTGGAATCGTCGACCACGCCAGTGTGAATACGGTCGACATTTGCAATGTGGTGCCGATCAGCGAGCGGCGAATCGGGATCGGCGGCACCAACATGTTCGGTGCGTATTCGGCCCCGGCAGCGGCGGCGCTCTCAAGCGAACGCTTTACTGGCCCGTCAATGCGGGCCAGGATCTGCGCGCGGACCTCTTCTGCTTCCTCGCGCGGAAGGTATGTGATGTCCAAACCTGAACTGGCGCTGCCTGCGGCCTCGATACGCACGGAGGCAAGCCCGAACAGTCGCGGTGCAAAGGATTCGACTACGTCAACGGCCTGAACACGGTCGTAGCGCGCGGTGCGGATTTGGTTGGTAAGCACACCGCGGCGGGTCTCCACTTCTTCGTCGCCTACCTTGAATCCGCTGCGACGCCACCACACCTGGGACACCGCGAAAATCACCACGAGCGCAGCCACAAGGCCTGCGGCTGCCCATGCAATGTCGGTGGGCCCGACGTTTTCGCGCTGCATCCACCGATAAATCGGCATGGTGAAGTTGAACAGGGCGAGTGTCGCTAGGGCCAGCATGAACGTCCACACACGCAACAATGGCGTGAGCCTATGGACGTGGCGGTAGCCCTCCATGCCGGGAATTGTCGATACGCGTCCGCTTGTCACAGCCCACTCATCCGCTCACGAGCCTTCAGCGCAAGGCGATCCCGCAACGCATCTGCATCCGCCGCAAGCAGTCCCGGCAGATCCGAGTTGGACGAATTCGACGCCGTATGCACCGTCAGCTCCTTCAGCCCCAGGGCACGTGTGATCGGCCCCGACTGCACATCCACGAACTGAATGCGCCCGTACGGAATCACCGTGATCGTGTGGAACATCTTGCCGGTGCTCAGCACCAGTTCGTCCTCGGTCTCCAGCCAGCCCATGTTGCGGACCTGGTACGGGATAAGGAAGAAGCGCCAGATGAAGATCACCGTGAAAATCCCCAGCGGGATCAGGAATCCCCAGCCCCACTCGCGGTAGGCCAAATACAGACCACCGCACACACCGATGGTCCACAGGGCATTCGACACCAGCATCGGCCACATCAACTTCGGCGACACTTTGTGCATCTCCTCGACCGAGGACGGCAAAGGCTGCACCGGGCTATGCACGCCGGTAGTGGGCTGGCCTGCAGTGTTCGGGCCTGCAGTGTTTGGTCCGGGGTGATGTTCAGGGCTTCCGCTGAGCGCTTCAGACATGGCGATCACGCTACCAGCAGCCCCAGACACGGCCTTGCTCATGACAGGGCTCATCGGAGCATTCATCGGAAGTCCCTCGATCCCCGGGAGAGCAGCTCCCCTATCTCCAACGGTTCGAACCGGTCCGCCACCACGGACACTGCCCCGGAAGCATTTTGCACAATCCCGCGTACGACGAGCGCTTTCGCAGTGCGGGCAAGGACGCGTTGCTTCTTCCACAACCCGACTGAGATAACCACGTTGACCAGCCCGGTTTCATCCTCCATTCCCAAAAATGTCACACCACCTGCAGTGACCGGATGTTGGCGGTGCGTCACCACTCCGGCGATGCGCACGCGAGTGCCGTCCTCCACGCCATGCAGCAGTTGTGCAACCGGAATAACGCCTCGCTCCTCCAGCGATTCGCGCACCATCTCTACTGGCATGAGCTCCGGGGTCACCCCTGTGGCTGCGATGTCAGCCACCATGAGTTCGAACGAGTTCATGCCAGGCAGCGCCGGCGCCGAGATCGCCGATAATCCGGGCAGCATGCCGTGGCGTTCCGTGGCAGCGATACCCGCTTGCCACAATGCTTGTCGACGAGACACCTCAAAGCAGTCCAACGCCCCCGCCCGCGCGAGCGCCTCGACATGGTCGACGCTTAGGTCAGCCCGGCGCGATAGATCCGCAATATCGGTAAACGGTGCCGCTGCTTCGATCCGGTCGGCGGCATCCGCACCTAAGCCACGGACGAGCCCGAGCCCCATCCGGATCGTTGAAGAATCAATGCAGCGCGCCTCGCGCCCCGACGCGTTGACCGACACAGGCAGTACCTCCACCCCGTGCCGGCGTGCGTCCTGTACCAGCGACTGTGGTGAGTAGAACCCCATCGGTTGCGCCCGCAGCAACCCCACGCAGAACTGCGCCGGGTAGTGGCATTTAAACCAGGCGGAGAAGTACACCAAAGAGGCGAACGACTGGGAGTGCGATTCCGGAAACCCGTATGCGGCGAACGCCACGATCTTCTGCCACAGCCGTTCTGCGACTTCTTCGCTGATTTGGTTGGTGGCCCAGCAGCCTTCGAAAAACCTCGCGCGCAACGCGGCCATCTTGGCCGGTGAGCGTTTCGATCCCATCGCGCGCCGAAGCGCATCCGCCTCACGTCCGGAAAAACCAGCCGCGTCGACGCAGATCTGCATAAGTTGCTCTTGGAACAGCGGGATCCCCAGTGTTTTGCCAAGGGATCGCTCGAGCACCGGATGGTCGTACACGACCGGCTCTAGCCCGTCGCGACGCCGCAGGTACGGATGCACCGAACCACCCTGGATTGGACCAGGGCGGATCAAGGCCACCTGCACGACCAGGTCGAAAAACCTGCGCGGCTTCAACCTAGGCAGCGTGCCCATCTGTGCGCGCGATTCAACCTGGAACACGCCGACGGAATCGGCGCGGCAAAGCATGTCGTACACGGCGTCGTCGTCAAGCGAAAGCTCCCACAAATGCACCTTGCGGCCTGTGGTTTCCTCCACGAGATCCACCATGTGGTGCAGCGCTTCGAGCATGCCGAGCCCCAGCAGGTCGAACTTGACCAGGCCAGCGGAGGCACAGTCATCTTTATCCCATTGCACCACCGAGCGATCTGCCATGCGCGCCCATTCGACGGGGACGACGTCGGCGATGGGACGGTCACAAATCACCATGCCACCAGAGTGAATGCCCAGGTGACGCGGCTGCCCCTTGAACTGCGCTGCAAGTTGCTCCACAGCCTCGGGCGGATCTGAAAGCCCCTTCGACCAACTATCCGCAGCGCCCTGTGCGTATCCGAGCGCACGCGCGGCATCACGGACCGCCCCTTTCGTGCGGTACGTAATCACGTTAGCTACCTGCGCCGCATTGTCGCGCCCATATGTGTCGTAGACGTACTGAATGACCTCCTCTCGCCGGCCTGACTCAATGTCTAGGTCAATATCCGGCGGGCCGTCGCGGTCAGGCGAGAGGAAACGCTCGAACAGGAGGCCTGCCTCGATCGGCTCGACATTCGTGATCCCGAGGGCGAAACACACCGCCGAGTTCGCCGCCGAACCACGTCCTTGGCACAAAATGTTCTGCTTCGCGCAGAAATCCACGAGGTCGTAAATGATCAGGAAGTAGCCGGGAAAGTTCAGCTCTTCAATCACACTCAGTTCGTAGCGGATCTGCTTCATCGCCTGGTTGCGCACATCCGCACTTCGCGTCGCGTACCGGAACTGCGCGCTCGCCAACGTCAGATCCCGCAGATGATCCATCTCGCCTCGCCCGCTTGGCGTTGGGTAGCGCGGCAGTTCAGGCGCGACAAGATTCAGCGTGAACGCGCACTGCTTTGCCAACTCAACGCTGTAATCCAGCATGTGTTTGCATCCCGGCAGCATGCGTTCGAGCTGCTCGCCAGAGCGCAGCCAGTTCGCCCCCATCGGGTGCAAGTCCCCGTGTGCTTGCGCAAGTGCTTCTCTGCGAGCCAACGCACGCTTCGCCGCAGCCAACCTCGCCTGCTCACGCGTGGCTGCCGCCGGTATCGCGGTGACGATGGCGGGGAGGTGATCAAAACGATCGAGCATTGCGTGCCGGTCAGCGTCTTCAGGAGTCATCGAAACTTCATATTCTCGCACCACATTGTCCTGGCCAAATGTTTCGACCAGGTGGTCGATTTCCCCTACCCACTGCCAGCCGGCGAGCACGACGCAGGTGCCGCCCAGCTGGTCGCCGATGAGCTCCAGCGGCGGATAGGCCACCTTGTCCTTTTCCCGGGTGGCCATGTGCGCGTCCGCCATCAGGTGGGAGAGTCGCTTGTACCCCTCCGGCCCGCGGGCGATCACGGGCAGGACGGTGTCACCCAACGTCAGCTCCGCCCCGAAGACGGTGTCCAGCCCGGCCGCGGCGGCCGCCTCCGCGAACTTCACCGCGCCGTAGAATCCGTCCCGGTCCAGCAGCCCCACCGCGCTCAGTCCCAGCTCAACGGCCCGGGCCACCAAGTCCTCCGGTTCGCTCGCCCCGCCGAGGAAGCTATACGAGCTGACGGTGTGCAGCTCGGCGAACGGTGTCGTCGATAGGCATTGTTTTTGCGGCGGGGGCGCTGGCTCCGCCTTGCCGTACGCGGCGCCTGCGGGCGTGCCGGTGTGACCGACCGGCACCGGCTCCGGGCCGGGGCGGCCGGAGAGGATGCGTTCGAGCCGCGACCACGACAGTGGCGCTCCCCCGTTGAACCTCATAGCGGGAACGCTACCACCGTTCGAAACTGTGTGCTAGTTACTCCAAGGGGTGATGTATTCGTTCGGTTCCCACCCCTCGATCGCCGCAAGCAACTCTGCAGCCTGCGCACCGTCAATCTGCTCCCGAATGATGTCCGCATGCCCGGCATGGCGGGCGAACTCCTCCACCGCATGCACATAGATGTAGCGCAACTTAGCTACCTGCGGCTCATCCATGCCGTACCACGGGAACGGCCCCACCGGCAGTTCCGCCTCAAGGTCACCGCCGCGACACATCTCCATATAGTCAGCTCGCACGCTATCGAAGCGTTCCAAGATGCGATCCAGCGTCTCTTCGGCAGTCGGCGTAAAGCTGGCTGCAAAGTCGGCCTGTGAGTGTTCATACCCGGCAACACCGGCACCGGAAAGCGACCTCACCATGACAAACGTGACGTGTTTGAGCAGTCCGCTAATGCTCAGCGCACTGCGGAGTGGAGTGCGCCTCGCAGCATCGTCGTCAAGCCCAAACGCGCTAGCCCGCAGCGCATCTAACTGCACGTCAAGATAGTTACAAAGCGTGTCTAGCTCATTGTCTTTGCGCGGAAAATACATCGATATTCCTTCCTGTTGATCACTTTCCAACCGGAACCCTAAGCCCCGTTGAGGACAGCTTTTGTCCGCAGTATGGAGAAGAATGACTGCATGGCAAATACGACGCAGCGCGTGCTCCAGCTTTTGGGACTATTGCAAGCGCGAACCACGTGGCAAGCAAGCGCCCTCGCCTCTGAGCTCGGCGTCACAGAGCGCACAGTGCGCCGCGATATCGCGCGGTTGCGCGATATGGGCTACCCGGTCAATTCCAGCAGCGGGATCGAGGGAGGCTACCAATTGGGCACTGGTCGCCATTTACCGCCCCTACTCCTCGACGACACCGAGGCCGTCGCGCTCGTCGCGAGTCTGCGCATGATGGCCCTGAACGGCACCGACAACGCTGGAACCGCCGCACTTCGTGCCTTGGCCAAAATTGATCATATCTTGCCGCCCCACCTGCGAGCCCTAGCATCAGCGGTTGATAACGCAACTACGGCGCTCCCCCATGAGCGCCCGACCGTCGAACTACAACTACTCACCCAACTCGCCACTTCACAGCGGGACCACACGCTCGTACGTTTCACCTACAGCAAGCCCAACGGCACATCATCCACGAGGGAAGTTGAACCAGCCCGGCTCATGACCCAAGGCGAGCTCTGGTACCTCCAAGCATTTGACAAAAGCAGAGACGACTGGCGCACTTTTCGCCTCGACCGAATAAGCAACGCACAGACAACATGCTGGGGTTTCACCCCGAAGATTCCACCACCCCCGGACTTCAGCAGCGATATCGCAAAACGCTATCCCTGCGTCATCCGTGTGGAGCTGGAAAGCTCACCCGATCTGGTGGCCGAACGGATCCCCCCTCCCTATCGCACCGACCTAGAGGTAACCAAAAATGGATGTACTTTCGTCACCGGCGCACCAGATTGGGACGATCTTGCATGGCACCTTCTTTGGGTATGCCGCGACCTGGACTGCACGATGAAGTTGGACGCGAACGCAGAGTCAGACCACCTTCGAACGGCGTTGCACAACATCGGACAAGCTGCGCTTTTATTGGCCCAGGCATAGAAGCGCAAACTGCTTTGTTCTAAAAAATAGACTAAGCGGTACATAGGGTGCTAGATTCTCACCCGTCAAACTTTCCCAATAAACAAGGAGACATCATGCGTATCAAGCGCACCCTCGCAACCGTTGCTGCTGCAGCGCTCGCCACCACCGGCCTGGTCGCTTGCTCCAACGAGTCCAACGACGCCACCGAGACCACCGCCGCAAACGGCGAGAACGTCACCGTCAAGATCGGTACCACCGAGGCCGACCAGGAGGCCTGGACTGTATTCAAGCAGCTCGCAGCTGACAACGGCATCGAGCTCGACATCGTGCAGTTCTCCGACTACTCCCCGGTCAACGAGGCGCTCGCACAGGGAGAGCTGGACGTGAACAAGTTCCAGCACATTAAGTACCTCGCCGAGTACAACGCTGCTTCCGGCAACGACCTCAAGGTTGTCGGCTCCACCGAGATCGTCCCGCTCGCACTGTTCTGGAAGGACCACGACTCGCTCGACGGCATCGAGGGCCAGTCCGTCGCTATCCCGAACGACCCGTCCAACCAGGGCCGCGCCATCAACGTGCTGGTTCAGGCCGGTCTGCTTACCCTCAACGACAACGTCGCTGACCCGCTGACCCCGACCCCGGCCGAGATCAACAAGGACGAGTCCAAGGTCACCGTCACCCCGGTCGACGCATCCCAGACGCCGAATGCCTACAACGAGGGCAAGCCGGCCATCATCAACAACACCTGGCTGGACCGCGCAGGCATCGAGCCGAGCCTGGCCGTGTTCGAGGACGATCCGGAGTCCAAGGAAGCAGAGCCGTACATCAACGTGTTCGCTGCTCGTTCCGAGGACATTTCCGATGAAACGCTGAACAAGCTGGTCGAGCTGTGGCAGACCCCGGAGGTTGCTGAAGCTACCGCCAAGGACTCCAAGGGCACCTCGGTTCCGGTCTACCGCGACCAGAAGGAACTCAACGACATCCTTGACCGTCTGCAGAACAAGTAAGCACAAGAAGCAATAAGGAGCGCGTAGATCATGCGTACCAAGCGTTTTCTCGCAGCGGCGGCAGCCTCTGTCATCGCCGCAACCTCTTTGGTGGCGTGCTCGTCGGAAACGGAGTCGTCGACAAGCAGTGCTGATGGCGACGCTGTGACCGTCAAGATCGGCACCACCGACGCCGACCAGAAGGCCTGGAGTGTCTTCGCGGACGAAGCCCAGAAGGCTGGCATCGAGCTCGACATCGTGCGTTTCTCCGAGTACCCGCAGGTCAACCCGGCGCAGACCGAGGGACAGATCGAGATTTCGAAGTTCCAGACCATCAACTACCAGGCCCAGTACAACGCCACCGCCGGCAAGGACCTGCGCATCATTGGTTCTGGCGAGATCAACGTGCTTGGCCTGTACTGGAAGGACCACGACTCGCTCGACGGCATCGAGGGCACCGAAATCGCTGTCCCGAACGACCCGTCCAACCAGGGTCGCGCGATCAACGTGCTGGTTCAGGCTGGTCTGCTGAAGCTGCGCGAAGGCGCGCCGAAGCTCACCCCGACCCCGGCGGACATCGATAAGGATGCCTCCAAGGTCAAGGTTGTCGCTGTGGATGCGTCCCAGACGCCGAACGCCTACAACGAAGGCCGCCCGGCTGTGATCAACAACAACTGGCTGGCACGCGCAGGTATCGACCCGGCTTCCTCGGTCGCGGCCGACGATCCGAACTCCGAGCTTGCGGAGCCGTACATCAACGTATTCACTGTCTCAGGCGATGACCTGGACAACGAGACGTACGCCAAGTTGGTCGACCTCTGGCAGTCGCCGGAGGTCACCGCAGCGCTTGACGAGGATTCCAACGGCACCGCCGTGCAGGTCCAGCGCAGCAAGGAGGAACTCAACGAGATCCTCGACCGACTTGTGGAGGAGTACAAGTAAATGACAACAACCGGCACCCGGATTGAGTTCCGGAACGTATCCAAGGTTTTCAAAACCAAAGAGCGCGAGGTCAAGGCCGTCGATGACGTCACCTTGACCGTCGAGCCAGGCGAAATCCTCGGAGTGATCGGCTACTCGGGTGCCGGCAAGTCCACGCTTGTCCGCCTCATTAACGGCCTTGACATGCCAACCTCGGGCGAATTGCTTCTCGACGACACCAACGTCGCCGGTATGCCCGAGCGCAAACTCCGGGAGATCCGCCGCAACGTCGGCATGATCTTCCAGCAGTTCAATCTCTTTTCCTCCCGTACCGCAGCGGGCAACATCGAATACCCGCTGAAACTGGCCGGTGTAGGCAAGGAAGAACGCAAGCGCCGCGTTGCTGAACTGCTCGACTTCGTCGGTCTGTCTGACCGTGGCGAGAACTACCCGGAGCAGCTCTCCGGTGGCCAGAAGCAGCGCGTCGGCATCGCGCGAGCACTTGCGACCAACCCGTCGCTGTTGCTTGCCGACGAAGCCACGTCCGCCCTCGACCCCGAAACCACCCACGAAGTGCTCGGGGTGCTGCGTCGCGTCAACGAAGAACTCGGCATCACCATCGTGGTGATCACCCACGAAATGGATGTCATCCGAGCCATCGCCGACAAGGTTGCCGTAATGGAGAACGGCCGTGTTGTGGAGTACGGCGGGGTTTACGACGTCTTCGCCAACCCACAAACCCCCGTCGCCCAGCGTTTCGCAGCGACGAGCCTGCGCAACACCCCCGATGATGTTGAGCGCGCCGAACTGCTGACCAAACCAGGTCGTCTGTTCACCGTGGATCTTTCCGAGGACTCCGGGTTCTTCGGCGCCGCCGAGACCGCCCGCACGCGCGGTGTTGTCATCGAGCCGGTCCACGCCGGCATCACCACCTTGCAGGAACGTTCCTTTGGCAAGATGACCGTCCGCCTCAACGGCGACGACGCCGCTATCAACGAATTCCTGGCCACACTGCAGCGCAGCACCGAGATTGAGGAGATCACCCGATGACCGAATACCTGCTCGCTGAACCGAACTGGGACAACCTCGGCCCCACCTTCCTCGACGCCATCGGCGACACCCTGTGGATGGTCGCCATCACCATGATTGTTGGTGGCTTCTTCGGCCTGGTGTTGGGCATGCTGCTCTACACCACCCGACCAGGTGGCATCCTGCGCAACAACGTGGTCTACACCCTGATCAACGTTGCGGTGAACTTCTTCAGGCCAATCCCGTTCATCATCATGATCGCGATGCTGTACCCACTGACTCTGGAGGTCGTGGGCACCACCATCGGCCGTGCCGCTGCAACGTTCGTGATGTGTTTCTCCGCCACGTTCACCGTGGCGCGCATCGTGGAGCAAAACCTCGTCGCGATCGACCCCGGCGTCATCGAGGCCGCACGCTCCATGGGCGCAGGCCCCTGGAAGATCATCACCTCGGTGATCCTGCCGGAGGCACTCGGCCCGCTAATCCTGGGTTACACCTTCATCTTCATCGCGGTTATCGATATGTCCGCGATGGCCGGCTACATCGGCGGCGGCGGTGTGGGTGACTTCGCCATCGTGTACGGCTACCGCGCCTTCGAGCCACAAGTCACCTGGGCTGCAGTCCTGGTCATCGTGGTGATCGTGCAGCTCGCTCAGTTCCTGGGCAACTGGCTGTCCAAGAAGGTCATGCGCCGGTAGATTGAAGTGCCATGAAGGTAGCGGCGTTCGACTTCGATGGCACTCTCCACCACCCTCCCCACGGTTTCGACCAGGAGGATATCGCCGCAATAGATGCCTGGCGCAAAGCCGGGCATCTTGCCATTTCTGCCACCGGACGCTCCCGTACAGCGCTCGCCCACGGCATGGCCGGCAGCACGCTAGCGTTCGACTACCAGGTGCTGTCCAACGGTGCATCAGCTACCGACGGCGCCAACCGCGACCTGCTCTTCAGCCACGAACTCGACGGTGCCGTCCTGCGTGCCGCCGTGGAACAGTTCGGGGAGCGCGAGGGACTGGCTATTTTCGGCACCACCATCGGACGTGTCGACGGCGTGTTTGCCAACAACACCGGCCGTACCCACGACTTCACGGCTCACTTCACGCCGATGGGGATTCGCGACATCCCGGACCACCAGTTCGCTGTCATTCCGTTCTGGATTCCTGACAACGACGCGCTGCGCGCCGAAGTCATCGCCTGGGCCACCAAACTCGGCGACGTAGAAGTCGCCCAAAACCAGGACTACATCGATCTGATGGCACCAGGCCGCTCCAAGGGTTCAGGGATCCTCGAGCTGTTCGAGGTACTCGGCATCAACCGCGATGGCGTTGAGCTCTACACGTTCGGCGACTCATGGAACGACCTGAGTATGCATACCCTCGCCGACCACTCGCACTGCTTCCACCACTCCCCCACCGACGTGAAAGCAGCCACAGACCACGTCATCGGGTCAGTGGCTGAGGTGCTCGACGAGTACATCTAGGACCTGGTTTCGCCCCCGCCCGGCATCACCTAACGTGGCTGCACGCTGAGCGCGCCCCAGGCGGAGCCTTCCTTGGGGGCCTTGCCGCAGGAATCGACAATCCCGCTGACCGGACGCTTTTCCAGTTCGACGACGTACTCCCCACCGGCGGTGGTGACGTTGACGGTGGCGGTGGTGTCGTCGATACGCACAGGCGCAACGTCGAACTCCCCGTAACGAGGCTCAGCGACCTCGCTGGCAACAGCAATCTCGGCCACCTGTTCCACAGGACTGAGCGTGCCGCGACCGCGATTGCCGGGTACGAAGTATTCGCCCCGCTTCGCTGCTGTGAGCATCGCGTCGGTGGCCTCCACGTTCATGCGGCCGAAACTGTATGCCCAAGGCATGAGCATCATGGTTGCGGCGAAGCGGTGGCCCTTGATGTGGGAAACCTCCCACACGACATCGTTGCCGGGGCCGAACGGGTAGCGCTCGTGCAGTGCGTTGACCAGCGGGCGACCCTTCACTGCGCAGCAGACATCGCGCTTGGCGTGGGTGCAGATCAGCAGCAGCGGGCGTTCGCGGCGCACTCCACCGTTCTTACCGGGACCCGACAGGTCGAGGTTCAAAATGTCTTCTGGCCCGTCCACATGGAGGACCTCGGTGATGCCTTCGTCGGCGAAGACGAGATAGAGGTGGTGATCCTCAATGTTGCGACCTTCGCGCGTTGGATGGCGGATGAGCAGCAGGGATGCGTCGTATTCGTCGAGGTGTTTGGAGATTTTGGGGGTGATTTCTTCGCCAAGTGCGGCGTTGGAAATCACGTCGCGGGGCCACGGGTCGGGCCACTCAAAGATGACGTAGGTAGCGCCGGGCTTGGCGGTGCCGGGCAGCGGTTCAACCTCAACATCTGAGCAGGGCAATTGTCGCATGTCACCACCATAGCCAAGCTTGGCCTAACTTATTAGATGACCCATTTGAACAACATTCACTTCTGTAACAGTTAGATAACCTTTTGGGTATTTCGCTCTGAGGCTTTTGTTCTGATTCCTCCTGCTGGTTACGGTGGCTTAATGCAAAAAAATTCCGGTTCCTTCCGCGCTGCGGTCGTGGGCGCTTGCGTAGCGACGATCGCTGCCTGCACCGCCTGCACCACACCCAGCTTCGGGGCCGGCGAAACGGTGGCCAGCAGCTTGTCCGCCAGCTCTCCGCGTCTGAAACCGTTGGGCAACGCTGACCCGTCTCCGAAGACGCAGCGCCCGTCGGCACCGTCACAGCTTGTGGTCACCGCGGTCCGTGTTGGCGCACATGAGGGATTCGACCGCGTCGTGGTGGATCTTGAGGGCGACGGGGATCCGGGTTGGTTTGTGGATTACACCTCCACCCCGATGCAGGAGACCACCGGCCAGCCGTTGAAGGTAGCGGGTAACGCGTTTTTGAACATCAACGTCGACGGCACCGTTTATCCGTTTGAGATGGGTAAGGATTCCGATGTTGAGGTGAAGATGGCTGGCGATACCGGCAACGTCATCGACGTGATCAGCGCCGGCACTTATGAGGGCCGCAGCCAGGTCGTGGTGGGTCTGCGCTCTGCCTTGCCGTATTCGGTGCAGGTGCTGGAGGACCCGAAGCGCGTGGTCGTCGACATCGTCCAGAACTAATCGCAGCGCTAAACCCCCACCGTTAATACACCGCCTCGACGCGCCAGCTGCGTCTGCTCCACACAAGCAACCAGCCTGTGACAGCGCCGTCTGGTCCGCCTTCGCGCCCGACGACTTGCATGCGCGCAAGCCGTCCTGTGGCCCCTTCGGTTTGGGCCCACCATCCTTCATCCACGGGCCACGGCCCGGCCCAGCCGGTAACCAGAAACCGGCGATCGCCCCAGGCCAGGGCGTACGGCGTGGTTGAGAGCAGCACTTCGGCGGTGACGATGACGGGGGTTGCGGTGTCGTCGATAAGCGCGATGCGCGAGGCGGGGTGCTCAATGCCGCCGCCGAGGCGCGCAGGCAGCGGTGCTGGGATCGCTCCGGGCCACGACCGCTTGTCGACGACCGGCCCCGCCTCCCCGTACGGCACCATCTGCACCCGTTCTGCCACGCCACGGCCGCCGACGAGCCGGGGTTGGAGCACCGCGTCGATGCCGAGTTGGGATTGCACGCGTTCCACGACGCGGCGGGCGGTGTCGGTGGAGGCGCCGTCGGCCCACAGTTCGCCGACGGGTTCGGGCGCGGCGAGTTCGAGTGGTTCCAGGATGAGACTTGTAATTTCGCCTGCGCCGCCGCCAGTGAGCCAGCCGTCGAGTTGCCAGCGCACACGGTCGGCGGTGGCGGCCTCGGTGAGTGCTTCGCGGGTGCGCCAGACGCGTTCGACACGGGTGCCGTCGCCAAGTTCGGCGGTCACCTTCAGCCGCAGGCAGTTCCGCCCCGTTTCCTTCAGCCGTTCGTGCAGGCTGGCGGCCAGCGCACGGGCGGCGAACGCTGCAGCATCAACTCGGTCGATCGGGTCCTCCGGAGTGATCGCCACCGCGAGGTCCTCCACGGGAATTTCGGGCGCGACGCGGCGGTCCGGCGTGGCTGCGGCGATCCGGTAGATGAGCATCCCGGACTGGCCGAAGCGCGTGGTGACAGCCGCCGGGGGCAGCGCCGCCAACTGCCCGAGCGTGGAAATCCCCAACTGCCCCAACGCCCGCACCGTGTCCATGTCCGCGCCGAGCGCTTCTTCGGCGACGAGCACACCGAGTGGCTGGTCTGCCAGGAACGTCGCCGACTGCCCCTGCGCCACCACGTCAGATGAGCGCGAGGCGATCACTGCGGTGGCGATCTCGTCGGCGGCACCGGCAAGGGCGTCGATGCCGCGGCGCGAGGCGGCGTCGATAAGCATCTCGAGCGCACGGTCCTCACTGCCGTGGAACTTGCCCGCGGCCTCAAGGTCCGCAACGACAAGGCCTGGGCGCAGCACTTCTACGCTCGCCGCGACATCGTCGAGACCCGCTGCAAGTGCTGCGAACATCCGGCCGTCGCGGTCGGCGTTGTCCTCCACCACCGTCAGCTCCGGCGCTGCCGCCTGTGCGTTTCGCACCCGCATCCCACGCCGGATGCCCACTTGGCGGGCTGCCTGCGAGCACGCCTTCACCCTGTGGTGCGCAGCAATCGCAATGGGTTCTATCAACTCGTCGCCGGACTCCAACTTCGCAGCCTGCACGGGCCAGTCCGGAAACCACAACGCCGCTACTCTCATGTGACCAGTCGCAGCTTTCGCCTATCGACGACCCGCTCACCACCAGCACCCAACGTCACCCGTGCACTCGCCGGACGATAGCCCTTACCTTCTGCGCGCACGTCGAAATCGATCCCGGTAATGCGCCCTGTGCCTCTGCCGATGCCGTGGAATTGTGCGAGCGTGCCCGTCAGCGTGAGCGCCGGCGACGGCACCGCAACGTTGACACACACAAGCGCCGCTTGCCCTTTCCGGATCCTGGCCAGCAGTGGCCGGGCGCGCACCGGGGTGAGCTGGAACGGGCTGCGGGTGCGCAGCACCACCAGGTCAAGCCCTTCGGCGAGCACGCCCGCCACCGAGAGGTCGTCAATACCCGGCTCCGGCACCGCAACGACCCGCTCAAGCGCATCGGCGCCGATCGCGGCATACGACAACTCCGGCCAACCCACCACGCCTGCGCGCCCACCGGCTTCCACCACCTGGCCGATGAGCTCCACGATCAGCGCCGGGGTGTCGCTGACGTGCGTGACCGCCCTTCGCGCCAAGCCACCATTCGGCAACACAGTCGAAAGACCACCGCCGATCGTGAGCACCTCAGTATCAGCAGCAACCTCCTGAGGGACCTCCCCGCCGAGCGCAGCCATACGCGCACGCAGCTCTGCGATCTGCTCAGCACGCGTCGGCTGAGCAGGCGCTTCGCCCACTTCATGCAGGTGCGCCGCCGCAGATAACGCTCGAATAGGTGTTCCACTCACGCCAGATAGTATGCACCCCGGGGTCGACGCAGGCAACGCCCCTGGTCGAACAGGCTTGCTAAATTATTTTCAACTTCTTTTCGCTGTTCAAGGAATGAAAGTCTTTCACGCGAATCAGCTTTTGTATACGCATTGAACCAGATTGAGTACGCTCAGCAGCATCATTTCCTATCCGAACATTCGCACAGCTGAAGGAGGCAGACTGATGGAGCGGGTTCCAATTCAACCGCAAACGCTCGCATGGGCACGTCAGGTATCTGGTCTCACAGTAAGCGAGCTAGCAAATGCAATCGGAGTGAAGGCAAAGCAGATTGACGCCTTTGAAACCGGCACCGCGAAGCCAACGTTCAAACAACTGGTCAATGTAGCGAAAAAGCTCGACCGCACACCCGCATTTTTCTTCACCGAACCGCCAGCCCAAGCAGATGTCCCCCCTACGGTTGATTTCCGGCAGTCCCCCGAAGCCGATGGGCTCGACGCAGCCACCACTAAAGCGCTGCGAAGGGCGGAACGCTACCGCGAGATCATGCTGGAGTACAGCCAACCTTCTCACGCCGGAATCACATTCCCTACCGCTTTTCACTGGGGCACAGAGCAGCAGGCAGCAGCAGCGATGCGTTCTCTGTTGGAGCTCGAGCCTTCTTTTGTTCCTACCGGACCAACAAAGGACGCTGGCTTCAAAATGTGGCGCGACCTTTTGGAAAACCATGGGATCATGGTGTTCCAAACTTCGGATGTGGAACGTGGAGTCTTCCGCGGCCTCTCTGTCTATCACGACGTGTTGCCGATTGTTCTACTCAACGGAAAAGACAGCTCTGCAGGAAAGACGTTTACCCTTTTCCATGAATTGGGCCACCTCATCAACCGCAGCAGCGGGTTGTGCTTGCTCGAGGAGACCGACACTGAAGAAGCGTTAGTTAACTCTTTCGCTGCACACTTTCTTATGCCAGGGGCAGCAGTTTCGGAGAAACTATCTGGCCTAGATAGCGATGACCTCGTCGGCGTAATTGCCACCCACTTCAAGGTAAGCCGGGTTGCTGCGGCTATTCGGCTCAAAAACCTCGGTGTGGTCAACGAATCGGCCGTGAAACGTGAAATGTCGTTAAGCAATTCCGCATGGAAACAAGAACGCGACCAGATGAAAAAGAAGGAAGCCGGGCCAGCATATTGGCGGATGCGTTACCGGGATCTCGGCGCAACGTACGTGGGCACGGTGGCTCGTGCGTTAGAAGAAGAGAAAATTAGCATTCTCGATGCATCGTATTTCCTCGATTCGCGTGTACCAACCGTCGACAAGCTGATTGATGCCTATCGAAGTGAGGCAGGATGACTTCCTACACCTTCGATGCCAACATCTTGATCAACATGGAGCGTTGGTATCCCCGCGAACATTTCGCGAGTGTTTGGAGCAATGTCGAAGAGTTGATCACAGATGGTCGCGCCTGCATTTGCGGGATGGTCGAAGAAGAGATCAAGCGAGGTACCGACGACCTTCACAAATGGACAAGATCCATTGATGAATTCGTCCATCCACACACGGAGCAGGACTATGAGATAGCAGCCAAAATCTCAACCGCCCACCCAGACTGGGTAGTTGAGAAACAAAACGCCGCTGATCCCTTCGTCATCGCGCATGCAGCAATCGAGGGGTCGATCCTCGTGACTCAGGAAACAAGAAAGGGACCCGGAGTTCAAGGCCGGAATTTGAAGATTCCCAATGTCGCCGACGAGCATGGTGTCACATGCATCAATTTTTTCGGCCTACTCAAGGCTGAGAACTGGAGGTTCTGACATGATCCCGATCAGCGCCAACGAGGTCCGTAGCCGCGTCACTCCGATCCCCACACCCGCCATCGTGCGCGCGCTGGGTTCGCTGGCTGTGGGCGGTTCCGTGGGCGTGATGGTGTCCGAAGCGCCGCTGGGCATCAAGGCGATCACAGCACTGGTCTGCGTCGTTGTTGCTATCGCGGTGACGTGGTTGCACCCCTACCGGAAGCAGATTGTGGCGTTTGCGGAGGAGAAAAATGTCAGCAGGGTGCCGTCGATAAGCATGGTTGTGCCGCTCATGGTGTGGTGGCTGGTACTCATGATGGGCCCGCTGGTGCACTGGTCCGCGGTGGCGGGGCTGCTGGTTGGCATCCTTGCGGCAGTGGCGGCGTGGTTGCTGTACCCGCACGTGGACGGCACGCGGCGCCTCGCGTACGCATAGAACTACTAGAAAGAATCTACTCGAAAGGCTTTCTAGTAGACGAGTTTTCGCAGCTCAACCTAGAAACATTCCCTTTCGAGTAGCTTTCGAGTAGCTTTCTAGTAGCTTTCGAGCTACCGCAAAGGCCCTTCCAAAAGCCATACCGCCCGAGGGTCCCGCGGACCTTTACCGCGCCATTGAATAAGGCCCTCCTCCCGCAGCGCTTTCAACGCGCGGCGGGCAGGCGGGTTCGAAATCCCCAAGGCATCTGCAACCTCCCCCGTAGACATTGGCCCGCCTTTCGCTTGCATGACTGACAGGGCGCTGCCGGCGTGAGGCGGGAGGGAGTCCGCGGTCTTCGGATCAAGCCGTTGAACCGCCTTCAACGTGAGCAGAACACTTCCGCTCGTCTGCTGGTAAATCGGGTCAGCAAAACCCACTCGCCGCATACCTGCGAACATACGGCGGATACCCTCGCCGAGTTCTTGACCAATCCGAAGCTCTGCCGTCACCCGCGCAATGAGAGGATTGCGCGCAAATCGAGCAATAGATTCTGGTCGTGTGGGGTCCACCAAACCGGGAAAGCGCCCCGGACTCGAAACTTCGAGGCGAGATGGATAGATCTCGAACCGCACATGGTCACCAGCTATGCTGTACGACCGGTGAATGACAGCATTTACTAATCCCTCAAGCCAAACGTCGTTCGGGATGAGATTTTCATCCTCGAACAACCCCGAAGCGCCCAGGCGCCGGACTTGCGGCAGCATCCCCTCAATCGCCCGCTGAGCAGCCCCAATTTGTTGTGGCAACGGCCCCTCAAACCGGTCGTCGGCCAAAAGCTGTTGCTGATGCCCCGCGAGCCGCTCATCCTCACCGAACCGCAGAACACGGACATGCGCATTAGGGAAGAACTCTTGCGGGTCTTTACCGAAGAGCAAGAGTGCTGCTGTTCGGGGCCTACCTTCACGGTCGATGAGATTTCTTGCTTTAAGAGCGTCTTCAGCGGAAGAAGAACCAATAACGTTGGCATATTCACCAACGACCTCCATATCGAGATCACCCATACCGACACGGGGCAGCACCGTCGCGTCGAACTGTTGCTCACCCTTGGTGTAACGCAGTTCGAGAATGCCGTCTGCATTCAGCAACCGAGATTCGTCGCCGACACGCAGGAAGCAGTCCCCCGACCGCAAATAATGCACATGCTCACTCGGGTCTACATGAAACAGGTAAACCTGCGCACCGTCGCCGATATCGAACGGCTCGATTCGAACGCGCACGGTTGGATCCGTGTGGTCGAGCGATGTTTGTCTCAGATCATTGTCCTGTTTAGGCGTCGGTGCCCCATCAAACTCCCGGTCAGTAATTCCGACAGCAATAATGCCGCCCTCCGCATTTGCCATGCCGACGATGGTCTTGGCGAGATCCTTCGGCTTGATACGGAAAGACTTTCGCTCGAACCATTGATCTTCCGGCAGACGCAGAAGGAGGCTCGGGTCATCTCGGTAGTTTCTCTCTGGATGCACAGAAGGAATTCTACTCGAAAGGCTTTCTAGTAGACGAGTTTTCGCAGCTCAACCTAGAAACATTCCCTTTCGAGTAGCTTTCTAGTAGCTTTCGAGCTACCGCAAAGGCCCTCGCGCAGGCCCCGCCATTCTCGAAACCCCTGCTGCGAAGTCCGCCGTAGATACGGATAATGGCACGCATGGCTCAAACCTCATCGACATCGCTCAAGCACATGTGGGAAACCCGCCCGCGGCGCATCACGAAAGACCAAGGTGGTCGGGCCGTATTCGGCGGTGTGTGCACCGGTTTCGGTGCCCGCTACGGCTACGACCCGGTGGCGGTGCGTATCGCGTTTGTGCTCACCGGGTTTATTTTCGGCGGTGGCATCTTCGCATACCTGCTGTGCTGGCTGCTCATGCCGCGTCTTGGGGAGGACATGAGCCCGGGCCGGGCGATCTTTACCCGCAAGGATCAGCGCAGCCCCATCGAGCAGAAGGAGTGCCGCACCGGCTGGCTGCTTCTGCTCGGGCTGATCATTTTCATCCCGGCGGCGGCTGACGCAGGCGATAACCGTGTGACCTTTGGCGTGTACGTGATGTTGCTGTTCATGTGGGTTTTCGCCTACGCCGAAAACCCGACGCCACCCGAGCAATGGCGTGACGACGACCTCGTGTGGCGCGACCAGAAACGCCGCCGCGGGTTCAGGCGCTAGCGGTAGCGCTTCGGCACATCCGGCGCGCCGAGCGTGAGCATGAGACGGTTGGCCCAGTTGAAGAAGGCCGACGAGTTGATCACGTCGATGATTGCCAGATCATCCAACCCGACCTCGCGCAGCGCCTCGACGTGCTCGGCACCGAAAGCAAACGGCGTGCGGGTCAGCGCAACCGCAGCCTGGCGGATCGCGTCCCAGGTGTCAGAGCCAAGGTCCGCCTCCACGCCTTCGTCCAGGAGACGATCGATCGCCTCCGCGTCGCCGCCTTCCTCCTTCGAACGTGCCTGGTGCACGGATGCGCAGTACTCGCAGCCGTTCAAACGGGACGCGACGGTAGCGGCAAGTTCGCGCTCGGCACGGCCCAGGCCACCTTCGGTGTTGTAGAAGATGTCCAGGTCGGTCAGGGTGCGCGCCTTCAATGCCTGCGGGTCGCGGGCGAGCAGACGGAAGTACTCCATGCCGATGCGTTCCGGCTTGATCAGAGCGTCGCGTTGCTCGTCGGTGAAGTCGGACTCTTCAAGCGGTGCCACCCACGGCTTCCAGCCCAGGGAGTGGTTGACAAACTTCTCGGGTGCAACAACCTCCGGCTGCAGGGTCGCCGCGGCCGGCTCCCAGCCGGGATCGGCGACGCCGGCGGGGCGCTCAACAGCAGCATCGCCAGCACCCGAACCACCCGAGGCAGCAGTACCGCCAGCCAGCACCTGCACACCGTGCACGACGCGCAGCTGGAACGCCACAAAGGAGATGAGTTGGCCGAGCGAGACGATCGCGTCCTCGGTGTAGCCAGCGGTCTGCAGGTGCCCGATCGCCGCCGGCGAAGCATCCTTCGGATGGAAGGTCAGCAGGTGGGCGAAGTCAAAGGCGGCGGCGAGCTGCCCCTCGCCGAAGGTGACAAAGTCCCCGCCCGCGTAGGGGCCGGCGGATACACCTGCGCGCACCGCGTCTTCGACCACGGCAACGAGCGCCTCGTCTTCGTCGACAAGCAAATCCGCGTAAAACTCCGCGGCGCGCTGCGCACCGGAAATGCCGGCGACGAAAGCGGCGACGGCGTAGCGGGTGGATACCGGCAGGGCCTCGATCAGCGCCGGGTTGGCGGGCTCAAACAGGGCTGCGAAGCTGCGCTGGGCGTTTTCTACGGCTTCGGGTCGGCGGCGGCGCAGTTCGGCAAGGTCGGCCGGGGTTTCTGCGAGCAGGTCGATAATGTCGTTAGACAACAAACTCTCCTAACTGTCGGGCACGGAAGACGGTGCCGGGGATGGCGTCGATAAGTTCACGGGTGACGTCGTGGCGCGGGTGTGAGAACACCTTGTCGGTGGGGCCATATTCCACTTGTTGGCCGCGGCTGAACACGCTCACCGTATCCGAAATCTGGCGCACCACCGCCAGGTCGTGGGAGATGAACACGTAGGTCAGCCCCAGTTCGCGCTGCAGGTTTTCCAGCAGTTCCAGGATCTGCGCCTGCACGGTCACATCGAGTGCGGAGACGGCCTCGTCAAGCACCACCAGTTCCGGCTCGACGATGAGCGCGCGTGCGATGGCGACGCGTTGGCGCTGCCCGCCGGACAGTTGCGCCGGGGTGCGCGTGGCGAACCGCTCCGGATCAAGCGCCACGCGCTCCAAGTACTCGTTGGCGCGCGCAAGGCTTTCGCGTTTCGACGCCCCCGCGAGGTTGCGCAGTGGCTCCGCCACAATCTCGCCGACCCGCATCTTCGGGTCTAGGGAAGAAAACGGGTTTTGGTACACCATCTGGATGCGGTTGCGGAAGTTGCGCTTCTGCTTCGGGCTCAGCGTGGTCAGTTCCTCGCCGTCGAGGGTGATGCTGCCCTCAGCAGGCTGGTTAAACATGGCGATCGTGCGGCCTGTGGTGGTTTTGCCGGAGCCGGACCCGCCTACCAGCGCGTGCGTGGAGCCGCGCGCGACCTCGAAGGAGATATCGGATACGGCGGTGAAATCGCCGTACTTCACGGCAAGGTTGTCCACGTGCAGGAGGGTGTCGGTGGTGACAGGGGGGCGTCGATACGCATTTGCCACGGACAGCGACGGCACGTTTGCCAGCAGGCGCTTGGAGTAGTCCTGTGTGGGGTTGGTCAGCACCGTGCTCACAGGACCGTGCTCGACGACGCGTCCGCGCTCCATGATGACCACGTCATCGGCGCGATCGCCCGCCACGGCAAGGTCGTGGGTGATGAAAATGACGCCCAGGCCCAACTCGGCACGCATCTCATCGAGCAGGTCAAGGATGGTTTTTTGCACGGTCACGTCGAGTGCGGACGTGGGTTCGTCCGCAATGAGCACCTCGGGCTCGAGCGCCACCGCAGCCGCGATAAGCACGCGCTGCTTCATGCCGCCGGACAACTCGTGCGGGTACTGGTTGTAGCGCTTTTCAGGATCATCGATGCCGACGCGCTCAAGCAGGGCAATTGCTTGACGACGACGCGACGCCGCGTCCCCCACCCCATGAATCTCCAACCCATCCTCCACGGATGCGCCGATGGTTTTCAACGGGTTGAGCGAGTTGTTCGGATCCTGCGGGACCAAACCAATCTTTGCGCCGCGCAGCTGACGCCACTCGGCCGCGCTCAGGCTGGCAAGATCCTGGCCCTTAAACCGGATGGAGCCCGCGCGCACGTTGCCGGTGGGCCCCAACAAGTCGAGCGCCGCCATGGCGGAAGTGGTCTTGCCAGAGCCGGACTCGCCGACGATCGCGGTCATCTTGCCTGCCTCGACAGCAAACGCGATGTTTTCCACGGTCGGCTCGGCATCACCGTACGCAACGGTAAGGCTGTCAACTTCAAGCAGCGGTGTGGTTGCGGTACTCACTTCGCATCACCTTCTGTCTGAATGACCTGGGAGATGTGGTTGGTGGACATCACGGTGGCCACAATGGCCAGACCCGGCAGCACGATCAGCCACCAGGCGGTGGACATGAAGTCGCGGCCTTCCGCGATCAGCAGGCCCCACTCCGGCACTGGTGGCGGTGCGCCGTAGCCCAGGAAGCCAAGGATGGACAACTGCAGGATTGCGGTGCCAAACTGCAGCGCAGCCAGCGCCAACACTGGGGTCAGCGAGTTGGGCAGCACGTGGCGGAACAACACCTGGGTCTGGGTTGCGCCAGAGCCGTAGGCAGCCTCGACGAAGTCTGCACCGGCAATCTGGATCACCTGCGAACGAGCCAGACGAGCGAACGTGGCCACCGATGTCATACCGACAGCAAACGCCGCCTGCAGCGAACCGAAACCGGTGACGATGATGATGGACAGCGACAGCAAAATGCCCGGGATGGCCAGCAGCACGTCCACGAACCGCATAAGCACGGTCTCTACCCAGCCACGCTGCGTACCTGCAACAAGGCCAATCAAGGTGCCCAGGACCAGGCCGACCACCACGGCGATCAGTGCGCCGAGCAGCGACTGGCGTGCGCCGTAAACCACGCGGGAGTACACGTCGCGGCCCACGGCGTCGGTACCGAAGATGTGCTCGCCATTCGGCGCGAGCAGCGCCACATCCACGCCCTTGTATGGGTCGTAGGTGGCAAACACACCCGGCAGCAGCGCCCACAGGGCAGCGATGACCAGGACGATCAGCGACAGGAACGTCGCCGGCGAGCGCCACCGGCGGTTCTTGCGCGACTTCGCCCGCACGCCAGCGCGCGTATTCGCCCGCGCAACAGGATTCGTTGCTGCTTGTGTTGTTTGTGTTGTCATCGGGCGCCCTCCTTCACGGCAGCCTGAGCGGTGCTCTTCTTAGCCTTGTTGCTCTGTGGCCCCGCATCCCGCAGTCGCACATCAAGCACCGGGTAGAGCAAGTCGACGATGAGGTTGATCAGCACGTACGCGGTCGCGGCGATAAGCACCACGCCCAGCAGGACCGGCATGTCGCGGCTGGACACCGCGTTGACGGTCAGGGAGCCCAAGCCTGCGCGGCCGAAGACGGTTTCGGTCACCACTGCCCCGCCGACGAGTTCGCCGAACAGCAGGCCGGCCATGGTGATGGCGGGCAGCAACGAGTTGCGCAGCACGTCGCGCCAGAAGATGCGGGCCTCGCTGGCACCGCGGGCGCGGATGACTTGGACGAATGGTTGGGCGCGGACTTCGTCGATAGACCGGATGAGCACCTGCATCAGCGGCGCAGCCATCGGCACGGCCAGGGTGAGCGACGGCAGGATGAGCCCCTCGAGCGGGGTCGGGTCGACCACGTTGACCCAGCCGAGTTGGAAGGAGAAGAACTGCAGCAGCAGGATCGCAATCCAGAAGCCTGGCAGCGACACCATGAACGACGGCAGCGCGCGGAAGAAATTACGCACCGCACCACCGCCCGGCAGCGTGGCCACATAGGCGGTGAGCAGCGCGACGATGACGGCAAGACCGATCGAGGTCGCGGCCAGCGCAAAGGTGTGTGGTGCGGCGTCGACGATGAGGTCGAACACCGGCGTGCCCGAGGCAACCGAGAACCCCAGGTTGCCGGTAAACAGCCCGGCAAGGGTGGCCAGGTACTGCTCGACGAGCGGTTTATCCACGCCCATCTGCTCGCGGATCTCCTCGATCTCTGCCTGGGACAGCCCAAGCGCGGGGTCCGCATAGCGCGCAGCCACGCCGTCCGATGGCAGGGCGGAAAGCAGGAAGAACGCAAGCGTGTAGGCAAGCAGCAGCACGAGCAGCGCCTGCCCAACGCGTTTCAGCACAGTGTTACTCATTTAGTTGTCCTCCCCATCACGGTCGAAGTACACCGAGTAGAAACTCGGGCGGGCCACCGATTCGGTAACAAAGCCCTTCACGTGTGGCGCAAGTGCGTACACCTGCGGCTCCTCGAACAACGGCAGCACGTAGGCCTGTTCTGTGAGGTAGTCCTGCACCGCCTTCGACGCGGCCGCACGGCCCGCATCGTCCGGTGTGGAAACCACCTTCTGCAGCAGTTCCTCGAGTTTGGCATCCACTGGGGTGCCATCTCCTGCGTTGTTCAGCAGCGAGTCGCGGCGGTTCACCGACAAGTGCGACTCAATCACGTCATAATCCGCACGCCCCACCATCGTGTGCATCAACTGCACGCGGTTGATGTCCTTCTGCGCTGCGTTTTGCGTGGCACGATCACCGGCCACCATGTTCAACTCAATGCCGAGGTCACGCAGGTCCGACTGCACCATCGTGACTATCTCTTTCGAGCGCGGCTGCGGCAGCGCGTGGTTGACCGACAGGCTCAACCGCTGCCCGTCTTTCACGCGGATGCCGTCGGGGCCGGGGGTCCAGCCGGCGTCGTGGAGAAGCGCACGCGCCTGATCGGGATCGAACGTGTACGCGCCGGGCTGCTCCGCGTAGCCAAGGGCACTCGAGGTCATCGACGACGTGGCCAGCGGGTAGGAATCCGACAGCAGAATGCGGATGATCTCTTCACGGTTGATGCCGTGGATAATCGCCTTGCGTACTCGAATGTCCTGCAGCAACGGGTGGTTAAACCGCATGGCCAATTGGTTGTTCATGCCGTTGGTGGCAGAGGCAACCACCTGCACACCCTGGTCTTTCAGGTGCCGCTCCACTGGCGGAGAGATCGTGCGCGCGGCGTCCGCTTGGCCGGACAGCAACGCGCCGGAGCGGACGGCTTCTTCGGCGGCGAAGGTGTAGTGGATGCCGTCAATGCGCGCCCGGCCCTGGTGCTCGAGCGACGGTGGCGCCCAGTCGTAATCCTCGCGCGTTTTCAGCACGAGGTCAGTGCCCAGCGTTTCACTATCGACGACAAAGGGGCCCGAACCGATCACATTCGCCGCCCCGCCTGGGCCGAAGTCCTCGTTGCGCAGCTGCAGGGAGGAATCCGCCAGCAGGCCCGCGTTGTACGAGGACGTAGCCTGCGCGAAGCCCGGAGAAGGTGCGGTGAAGTGGAAGCGCACCGTGTCCTCGTCGACGACTTCGCCGTAGTCGTAGTTGGAGATCTGCTCCGAGACGTTGAGCAGGCGGTCCTTGTCGCCCTGGCCGTAGAGGTCGAAGTTGTCCACGATGTTCTGCGCCGTCATCGGTGTGCCGTCGGAGTAGGTCACATCCGTGCGGATATCGAAGGTGAACACGGTGGCGTCCTCATTGATCTCCGGCAGGTCGGTGGCAATCCACGGCTGGAGTTCGAGCGTTTCAGGGTCTTGGTAGAGCAACCTGTCTGTTAACTGATTCACCACACCACCGTTGGGGTAAAACCCGGCAGCCGGCGGGTAGAGGCTGTTAAACCAGTTGGATTCCAGGTAGGTGAGCACGTTGTCACCCTCTGCGTGAGATTCAGCGCCACCCCCTGCGGTGCAGCCGCTCAGCAGGGCAACTGCACCTACAAGTACAACTGGGGCCGCGACCGTTTTCTTCGGCACGTTATCGTCCTCTTTTCCCTTGTGGTTTTCGGCACCATACCACTTTTAGACAATTCGGTTCTTCCTTAATAGACTGCGCAGTCTATACACGTTATAAAGATTCATCGAAATCGTGGAGGTACATCGCTGTGGGAGCAGACATCGCCATCGTCGGAGCAGGACCGCGAGG
Organism: Corynebacterium sp. HMSC067D03; assembly: GCF_001811185.1. Lineage (NCBI taxonomy): Bacteria > Bacillati > Actinomycetota > Actinomycetes > Mycobacteriales > Corynebacteriaceae > Corynebacterium > Corynebacterium sp. HMSC067D03. The sequence goes on along the minus strand of NZ_KV803804.1, from coordinate 141,988 downwards.
CATCTCCATCACCGAGCGCATCGCAGCCTTCCTCAACGACCGTGGCGCTACACCACTGACGTTGCACATCATCGACGACGCCCAGCTCGGTGCCGGCCGCATCTGGGACACCGAACAAACCCGCACACTGTGCATGAACACCCTGGCTGGCGCGGTAACCCTGTTCACTGAGCCCGGCGCGACCGTCACCGCACCTGTGCTCGAAGGCCCCACCATGTTTGAGTGGATCCAGGCGCTTCGCGGCGAATTCGCGCATCCGCTTATCAGCGACCACCCGCCGGCCGTCCCCAGCACCTTCGACGCTGAAATCCGTGTGACGCGACCTGAATCTAATCCTTCGCGCGCGTTGTATGGCGAGTACTTGCGCTGGGTGTGGCAGGTTGCGCTGGCCGAGCTGCCGGACTCCGTCACCGTGGTTGAGCACCAGTCCCGCGCGATGTCGCTGTACAGCGACGGAGGCCGCGACGCGATCTTGCTTGCAGATGGCACGCTGATCCACGCCGACGCCACCGTGGTTGCCTCCGGCTGGGTGCTGCCCGCCCCGACCCCGGCGCAGCAGGCGTTTGCCAAATCTGGCTTGACCTACATTCCGCCCGGCAACCCGGTTGAGCAGGACGTGGAGCGCATCGGCGAGGGCGAGCGCCTGCTTGTGCGCGGTATGGGCATGGGCTTTTTCGACCTCATGGCGCTGACCACCATCAACCGCGGCGGCCGCTTCTTCGAAGACGACACGGCCCGCTCCGGTTTGCGTTACGACGCCACCGGCGAGGAACCCCACTTTGTTGTCACCTCCGGTCGCGGCTACCCCTACCTGCCCAAGTCCGAGTACAACTCGCTGCCGCCAAAGGCCGATCTGTCACGCCTGCGCGCCGCTATCGACGCCAACCCCGCCGAACCCGGCAGCGGCACCTTGTCGTTTGGCCGCACCCTGTGGCCAGCGCTCGCCCGCGATGCCTTCGCCGAGTACTACCGCACCCTCGCGCGCGTGCGCCCCGAGGCGCTGAAGGTGCCGCTCGAGGAGATCCTCACACTTATCGACGACACCGACCTGGCCGTCCACGCCTCCGCCGACGACATCCTGCCGGTCGCCCGCGCCCTGGCCGAAGCACTCGAGGGCACAAGCACCGAACCGTTCGACATGGCTGCCTGGGTCGACCCGCTCGCCGGCACGGAAGATCTCAGCCTGGACGAACTCCAGCGCGTGGTCACCGACTCCATGGCGGGCGACATCGCCGAGGCCGTCGCCGCCTGGGACTCCCCGATCAAGGCCGGGCTGTGGGCGATTTCAGCCGGCCGCAAACCCAGCGCCATCGCCACCGAAAACGGCAAAGGCACCCCGGAGGTGGCCCGCTCGCAGTACATGGCGTTCGGTCAGATGGTCGGCTCCGGCCCGCCACTGTTCCGCACGCGCGAACTGCTTGCACTTGCCGACGCTGGCCTGGTGACGTTCCTGGGCCCGCAGCCGGTCGTCGATACGCAAGATGGCGCATTCACCGCGACCAGCCACGGGCGCAGCGCCACCGCGACCGCACTCGCCGACGCGTTCCTGCCTGGCCCGGACATCCGCAACACCAAGGACCCGCTGGTGCGCTCGCTTGTCGACGCCAACCGCGTCCGCCCCTTCGCCCAAACCGCCTCACCCGAAACCGACGCGGACACCCGCCGCGCCGTCCACCCCGACGGCACCCTGGATCCCCGCCTGCACATCGTGGGCATCCCCACCGGCAAGCAGTGGGCGGACACGACGATCTCGCCGATGCCGGGCACGAACCCGCTCATGCTGCAAGAAACCGACAAGACCGCCCTGTCGCTGCTCACCCAGGCGGGCGTGCTCTAGGTCGGCGCTGGGTCGGCGCTACCCTAAGGCCGGGTCGTAACCGCTGCTGATACAACACGAAAAGAAAGGAACGAAATGAGCCTTGGACGCAGAATGCTGATCATTGCGTTGAGTACGAACATTGCCATGCTTTGTTTAGTGAGTGCTGTTCTCCAGATAGTTCTGCCGAACGATGCACCGCAGTGGCTCATCTTTGGAAATATTGTTGTCTTCGTAGCGTGTGTCTACTACACATACAAAGCAGTGACGGTGTGGCCGGATGAAGAAAAGGCAGCCACAATTAGTTGATTGCCAAATTTCCTGGAGCGCTACCCTAAGTCGCGCGCAACCGCCCACCGGGTCAACTGGTGGCGGTTCGACGTCTGCGTCTTGCGCAAAATGTTGGAGGCGTGCGTCTCCACCGTCTTCACCGAAATGAACAGCCGCTCGGCGATTTCCTTGTAGGTGTAACCACGCGCAAGCAGCCGCAACACCTCAAGTTCACGCCGGGTCAGCGAGTCCACCGCCGGGTCGTCCTCCTCCACAACCGGACCAGAGGCAAACGCGTCGAGCACAAACCCGGCAAGCCGTGGCGAGAAGTACGCGTCCCCGCCACGCACCCGCTCAATCGCCTCCGCAAGCTCCTCACCTGCGATGTTCTTGGTCACGTATCCGCGTGCCCCTGCACGGATCAGCGCGATGACATCCTCGGCAGCGTCGGAGACGCTCAGCGCCAAATACGAAGGTCCCGGCGCGCGCTTGAGCACAGCCAACCCGCCGCCGTCGGGCATGTGCACGTCCAGCAACACCACATCCGGGCGCTCCTTTTCGATCCCGCGCACCGCCTCCGCAACCGTGCCCGCCTCCCCAACGATGTCCAGCTGACCGTCGCCTGCGGCAGCCAGTTCGGCCTTCACTCCGGCCCGAAACACCGAGTGGTCGTCTACTAAAAACACGCGCGTCATAGGTCTAACGCTAGTTCGATCTCGGAGCCATTGCCTATCGACGACACCACGTTAACCTCTCCCCCAACCCGCTCAACCCGGCCCACGATGGAATCGCGCAGCCCGTGCCGGTCCGCCGGCACCGCATCCGGGTCGAAGCCGGCACCCCGATCGCGCACAAACACTTCGAGCCTGCCCGCGAGGTGCTCCGCGTAGACGTCGATCGTGTCCACCCCCGCATGCTTTGCGGCGTTGACCATCGCTTCTCGGGCGGCAAGCACGACTGCTTCGGTGCGCTCATCGAAAGGAATGTCCTCGCCCACCGTGACCGGTTGAATCACGACCCCATAGGCGTCCTCCACCTCGCCCGCAGCTTTCTGCAACGCGGCGAAGGTGGTGGTGTGGTTGGACACGGTGTCGTCGAAAAGCCATGCCCGAAGTTCGCGCTCCTGACCACGGGCAAGGCGCACCACCTCGTCCGGATCATCCGCCTGGCGCTGGATCAGCGCCAGAGTCTGCAGCACCGAATCGTGCAGGCGCGAGGCGATCTCCGCGCGCTGATCCGCCACCGCCTTCGCCTCACGCTCCGCGACAAGCGAGTTGGTCAGCTTGGCAATCAGCGGCACCACAAGCACCCCCACACCCAACACCGTCACCAGCACGGAAACAACCACGCCTGCAACCCCGGCGCTCTCCCCAAGCAATGCCACAGCGAGCACCCCGCTCATGATCAGCAGCGCGCCTAAAGTCAACGCGGCGATGTTGCCCCACGAATCCGTACCGCGGTCGTACGCCTGCAACGCAATGACCGCACCGACGATGAGCACGCCGATGATGAACACCACCGTGGAACCCGCGCCGGAGGAAATCTGCAGCGACGTCAACGCACCAGCGAAACCTGCAAGCACCAGGAAGATGTCGAGCGCACTCGGGCGCTGCCGCGGCGCGGCACCTTCAGCAACCGGGGTAAACACCCACAGACCTGCGTACAGCAGCACGCCGAAGCCACCAGCGAAACTCGCCGCAACCAAAAACAGACGCACCCATTTCACGTCCACCCCGAGCAGGTCAGCCGCCCCGGACGCCACGCCAGCAATAACGCGGCGGGAACGATCACGGGTCAGCCGAGGATACAACGCAGACATGTCCCCTATCGTTGCACGGCAACCCCCTCAGGCACATCGGGGTAAACCCTGAGATGAAAACTCAGGGTCGTTCCCGATACCGCGCTTGGCGTTGCCTCGCAACAATAGAAGCTATGGAAACCAACACACTCAAGCGCATGTGGGAGACCCGCCCGCCCCGCATCCCACAAGACCAGGGCGGCAAGGCCGTCGTCGGTGGTGTCTGCGAAGGCATCGGTGCCCGCTACCAAATCGACCCAACGCTCATCCGCGTCCTGTTCGTCGTATTGTCAATCGCCTTCGGCGGTGGCCTGTTCCTCTACCTGCTCTGCTGGATCAATATGCCCCGCTTCGGGCTGACCCGCACCCCAGCAACTTCGATCGCCACCCCGAAAGAGCAGCTGACCAAGGTAGAGAAGAAAGAGCGCGACACCGGCTGGCTGCTGCTCCTCGGTCTTGTCATCTTCTTCCCGTCCGTTGCTGTTGCCAGCGACCTGCGCGGTGTTTTGGTTACCTTCGCGCTCTTCGCGCTCGGCTGGTACCTTGCCTACCAGCGCCAGCCGGAAGCACCGGAGGGACTCGTGGTGGGCTTGGAGTCGCAGACAAGCAAAGGCCCTGTCGTAGACACCTCCCACCTGACCGTGCCGGAGGGCTACGAACACCCCGGGCAGAAACCACCGGCATGGGACCCACTCGGTGCGGCACCTGGGCTGTGGCACCTGCCGGACCCAGTCGAGCCAGCTCCGGAGCGTGCGCAACCAAAGAAGCGCTACTGGTTGTGGATCCCCGTCACGCTGGTGCTGACAACGGCAACGGTGTTTGCGCTGGGGGTCACCAGCGAAGTACGACTTGGCAATTACAGTCGCTTCGGCAGCGCGTACATCACCGTGTACGACGTCGACGAGCTACCAGACCAAATGGGCACCAGCGGCTTCATCGGCGAGTCCTACATCGACTTCACCGATCTCGAACCGCTGAGTGAGCCGAAAACGGTCAACATCGCGAACAACATCGGCAGCACCGATATCATCCTGCCGGAAAACGTCCCCGTCGACATCAACTGCAAGGTGAACATCGGCGAGGCCGCATGCCCCGAAGAACGGCAAAACGCGGACACAGACAGCGCACTACTCACGATTAACGTGTCGCAGCGCGTCGGATCCGTGTCCGCGTACTACGCCCGCGAGGACGCGGGCGAAGGAAACTGACTTACTCCCACTCGATGGTGGCCGGCGGCTTGGATGTCACGTCCAGCACCACGCGGTTGACGTCGGCCACCTCGTTGGTGATGCGGGTAGAGATCACCTCAAGCGTCTCGTACGGGATGCGCACCCAGTCCGCGGTCATCGCGTCCTCGGAAGCCACCGGGCGAAGCACGATCGGGTGGCCGTAAGTGCGGCCATCGCCCTGCACACCAACCGAACGCACATCGGCCAACAGCACGACCGGGCACTGCCAGATCTGGTCATCCAGGCCAGCCTTGGTCAGCTCCTCACGAGCAATCGCATCAGCAGCGCGCAGGGTTTCCAGGCGCTCCTCGGTGACCTCACCGATGATGCGGATACCCAGGCCCGGCCCCGGGAACGGCTGGCGGTTCACAATCACCTCAGGCAGGCCAAGCTCGCGGCCAACCGCGCGCACCTCGTCCTTAAACAGCAGACGCAGTGGCTCGACGAGTTCGAACTCGACGTCGTCCGGCAGGCCGCCCACGTTGTGGTGGCTCTTGATGTTCGCGGTACCGGTGCCGCCGCCCGACTCCACAACATCCGGGTACAAGGTGCCCTGCACCAGGTAGTCCACCTTGTGATCCGACAGCACATCAGCCACGGCGCGCTCGAAGGAACGGATGAACTCCGCACCGATCGCCTTACGCTTGGCCTCCGGCTCGGTCACGCCGGCAAGCTTGTCCAGGAAGGCCTTGCGCTCATCCACAGTGACCAGCTTCGCGCCGGTCGCGGCGACGAAGTCCTTCTCCACCTGCTCGCGCTCACCCTGACGCAGCAGACCGTGATCCACGAACACACAGGTCAAACGGTCACCGATGGCACGCTGCACAAGCGCTGCCGCCACGGCAGAATCCACGCCGCCAGACAGGCCGCAGATGGCGTAGCCGTCGCCGACTTGGTTACGGACATCGTCGACAAGCTGCTGCGCAATATTCGACGCCGTCCAGTTCTGCTCCAGACCAGCAATCTCCGTGAGGAAGCGAGTCAGCACCTCCTGGCCGTGCGGCGAGTGCATCACCTCCGGGTGGTACTGCACACCAGCAAACTTGCGCTCCGCATTCTCAAACGCAGCAACCGGCGCACCCGGGGTCGAGGCAGTGACCTCGAAGCCCTCCGGCGCCTGCGTCGCAGAATCGCCGTGGGACATCCACACCGGGTGCTCATCCAGGCCAGCGTGCAGCACGCCACCCTTGACAGCCATCGCCGTACGGCCGTACTCGCGGGCACCGGTCTCCTCGACCTTGCCGCCGAGCGCCTGCGTCATCACCTGGAAGCCATAGCAAATACCAAAGATCGGCAGCCCCAGCTCAAAGATCTCCGGATCGAGCTGCGGGGCACCCTCCGCGTACACCGACGACGGCCCACCGGAGAGCACCAACGCCTGCGGGTTCTTCTCACGAACCTCCGCAGCCGTAATAGTCGACGGCACAACCTCCGAGAACACATGCGCCTCGCGCACACGGCGGGCGATCAACTGCGCGTATTGCGCACCAAAATCAACGACAAGAACAGGGCGTTTCTGAGCGGTAGTCACGGCCCAAATACTAGCTGATGGCATATAAATCCGAATATATTGTCCATTCTTCGACGTTTCGCCCCAGAATGATCTGCATGACATTGCGTGCCCCCTCCCCGGTTGAACCCAATGCCGACCGCACCGCCGTGTTGTGCATCCTTGGGTCCTGCCTGTTTCTGCAGCTTGGCGCGGCACTTGCCACGCAGCTTTTCCCCCATGCCGGAACCTGGGCGACGAGTTCATTCCGACTACTCATCGCCTCCGTCATCCTGCTTGCAATCTCACGGCCAGCGTTTTGGCGCTGGACCCCCGAACAATGGGGTGCAGCGATCGTGCTCGGAGTGTCGTTAGGCTGCATGAACGGCTTCTACTACGCCGGTATTGCAACTGTGCCACTCGCATCCGCGGTGACCATCCAATTCCTCGGCCCGCTGCTGCTCGCCGCGGTGTTGTCCCGTTCGGTACGCGACGGCATCTCCGTCGGGCTTGCGCTTACAGGTATGGCGCTGCTTGGCGCTGATTCGCTCTCCGGTGAGCCGCTCGACCGCCTCGGCGTGTTCTACATCCTGATCGCAGGCGCTGCCTGGGCGGTGTACATCCTTGCCAACAAGCGCACTGGCCGCCTCATCGCCGGCCAAGGTGGGCTCGCGGTTGCCCTTGCAGTTGGTGGTTTGGTGACGTTGCCCTTCGGTTTCGAAGGTGCACTCGTTATCGTTTCCGATACCAATCTGCTGCTCCTCGCAATTGGTACCGCAATCTTGGCGTCGCTGCTCCCAACATCACTGGAACTGATTGCTATGCGACGACTCCGCCCCCAGGTATTTTCCATCCTCATCTCGTTCGAGCCTGCATTTGCAGCACTCGTCGGATGGCTTGTGCTCAGCCAGGACCCCTCCCCGCTGAAGCTTGCGGCGATTGCCTTGGTTATCGGTGCTTCCGTCAACCAGACACTCGCCGGCAAGCGACTCCGACGTCAGGTTTAACGGACCGCAGCGCTGAGGCTGTCCAGAGTCTCGCGCACCTTCTCCGTCGAAGGTGCCTGTGCGAGGCGCTCAGCTGAGCGGTGCAGCTGGTTAATCGAGGCATCAGCAGCAGCCATTGCCTTGTTCACCTGCTCCACCAGCGGTGCGACCTCTTCGCCCATGTCGTTGGTGTTCTCAGACCAGCGACGAATCATCTCGAGCGGAATCTTGGTCAGCTCCGTGATGGAGTTAACCTTCAGCTCCACGCGGCGACGGAACGACGAGTGCAAGAACACGGCGTCATCCATGTGCTTGACGTCAGCCTCGAGTGCGTCGACGAGAAGCTGCATCGACTCCTGCACGTTAGCCTCCGTGGAGAACTGTGCGGTCTGTGCGGTGTGCAGACGAGCCAGAGCAATAGCCATACGTGCGTTGGACGTCTTGGCGTAGAGCTCCTGAGCGGTCTCCTCGAGGGTCCTCGCGTTCTCGTCGATAATGCCACGCATCGTCGCCCACACCTGCAGCGGTGCGAGCAGCAGCGTACGCGATGCACCCTCGGTGACCACGTTTTCCATCTCGGCCTTCACGTTGTTGGTCACTGCGTTTTCCTCGACCAGCGTCGCACTGGCCTTGCGCAGCTCCTCAGCAGCGTCCTTAATGGCGGTCTGCACCGTCATGAACTCGTCGAGTTCACGGTAGAGCGTCACAGCAGCATCGTAGATGTCGCCGGAGCCTTCCGGAAGCGTAAAGCCTGCATCCTCACGTGCCTGGACCTCAGCAGGAAGGACTTCGCGCAGGAATGCGTCGTAGTCCGGCAGCAGCTCCGTAACCTTCTCCGCGCCCATCACTGCACGCTCGCGGCGGCCAACACCGTTGGCCTTCGCCTCGTGCTCAACGATGTTTGCTTCTTGGTAAATACCAGCGGCTGCTTCGAAGTTCTCCGTCATCGGACGGGTACGCACCGAGAGGTAACCGCCGTTTGGCAGCGGCGTAACAGTGGCAAACACGTCGTACGCGGAGCCACTCTTCGCCTTATTACGCACATACGCGGCGAAAGGACGGCCCTCCTCGATGGTGTCCCACATGAGTTTGAACGCCGCACCAGGCATCTCCTCATGACGGATGAGGTTGTGCGGCTTACCGATCATCTCTTCGGCGGAGTACTGCGCGTACTTGATGAACACATCGTTCACATGCGTCATCACACCTTTGGCGTCAGTCACCGAAAAGAAGATGTCGTTCACATCAACTTCGTGGAATGGGCCCTCAGGGGCGTCGCGAAGAATCGTTACACGGCTAGACATAGGTCGATTTCATCCAGTTCTTAGTTACGGATTGCCAAATCGGCTTTCTGGAAAGCTTTGATCCCAGTATAGCCACATTTCGCCATAATTCTTTTCAGTCCACCAATGAGATTCTTCGCACCCCACGGATCGCTCGATGGACCGAAGAGCACGACCTCCAGTGGCGTCGAAGAAGTGAAGTCAGGTTCCTTCCGCACGCTACCTCGCGGAAAACGTGGGTGAGCTGTCTGAGCTTCCCAATACACGCCACCGGCAGCGGCCTCAGTTGCCTTCGTTAATGGGTTGCCAAGCATAACGGCATCTGCACCACAAGCGATGGCTGCAGCAATCTCGCCTGCCCCCCAAATAGTGGTATCCGCAAGAATGTGGACATAACGTCCACCAGTCTCATCGAGGTAATCCCGACGTGCTGCCGCGACATCTGCGATAGCGGTAGCCATCGGGACATTCACCACCGTGTCGGCATCGCCCGAACCGACAATGACACCAGCAACGCCAGCGCGCATCAGGTGGGTCGCGGTCGTGTAGTCATACACACCACCGGCAATGACCGGCACGTCGAGCGAACCGACGAACTCTTTCAAGTTCAACGGTTCCCCACCTTTTTGCACGTGCTCTGCAGACACGATCGACCCCTGAATGAAGAGGATTTCTGCACCTGCGGCGATAACTACAGGCGCCAATTCGCGCACGTTCTGCGGGCTCACGCGCACCGCAACAGTCACGCCAGAGTCACGCACCTGGGCGATACGTTCCGAAAGCAAGTCGTGATCAAGTTCTGCGGCGTGCAACTCCTGCAAGGTGCGCACGGCACGCTCACCTGCCTCGACAAACTCCTGGTACTTCTCAGCCGTATCGACGTTAAAGGGGTCCTCGCATGAGTCCACCACCTTCTTCACCGCAGCCTCCAGATCAGCGTGTCGGCCCCACAGGCCTTCCGCGTCAATCACACCGAGGCCACCCTGCTTGCCCATCTCGATAACAAACTCAGGGCTTGCCAACGCGTCCGTCGGGTGGGACGCAAGCGGGATATCGAACGTGTAGGCATCAATATGCCAGGAGGTGTCCACATCCTGCGAGGAGCGGGTGCGTCGTTTCGGAACGATCGACAAATCACTCAAGCCGTAAGCCTTGCGGGCTTCGCGCCCAATGCCGATTTCCACGTAGTCACGCATGTTGTGCTGGTTCTCCTACTGGCGGTAGTTCGGTGCCTCGACGGTCTGCGTGATGTCGTGCGGGTGGGACTCACGCAGGCCCGCGGTGGTGATCTGGACGAACTGCTTGGTCTGCAGCTCCTCGATAGTGGATGCGCCTGTGTAGCCCATCGCGGCACGCAGACCGCCAACGATCTGGTGGGTGATGGAATCCAGGTCACCGCGGAACGGCACGCGCCCCTCAATGCCTTCCGGCACGAGCTTGTCCTCGCTTGCCACATCCGCCTGGAAGTAACGGTCCTTGGAGAAGGAACGCTTCTCACCAGTCAGTCCACGGCCCTGCATTGCACCCATGGAGCCCATGCCGCGGTAACGCTTGTACTGCTTGCCGCCGACAACAACAATGTCGCCTGGCGCTTCCGCCGTGCCCGCCAACATGGAGCCGAGCATGACGGTGGATGCGCCGGCAGCCAATGCCTTAGCCACGTCGCCAGAGAACTGCATGCCACCGTCGGCAATGATCGGCACACCTGCAGCCTTCGCCGGCACGGCCGCCTCGAGGATGGAGGTAATCTGCGGTGCACCAACACCTGCAACCACGCGGGTGGTGCAGATAGAGCCCGGACCGATACCGACCTTGATGGCGTCTGCGCCAGCGTCGATCATGGCCTTCGCAGCGCTACGGGTAGCCAAGTTGCCACCGACAACGTCGACGCGGTCGCCGAATTCCTTCTTCACACGAGAGACCATCTCAAGTACACGGTTGTTGTGTGCGTGCGCGGAGTCGACAACGAGCGCGTCTACGCCCGCCTCAACGAGCAGACCAGCGCGCTCAAATGCGTCCTCACCGGTACCGACGCCAGCAGCGACAAGTAGACGGCCGTTCTCATCCTTCGAGGCGTTCGGGTACTGCTCGCTCTTGACAAAGTCCTTCACCGTGATCAGACCGGCAAGCTTGCCTTCGGAGGTCACAATCGGAAGTTTCTCCACCTTGTTGGCGGATAGCAGATCGAGCGCTTCCTTCTTGTCCACACCCTCCTGCGCTACAACCAGCGGCATCGGGGTCATGACCTCTGCAACCTTGCGCTGAGCGTCCGGCTCGAAGCGCATGTCGCGGTTGGTAATGATGCCAACAAGACGGTCAGAACCGTCAACTACAGGAAGGCCCGAGATGCGGAAACGGGCGCACAGCGCATCGACGTCGGCGATGGTCATATCGGGGGTGGCGGTAACCGGGTTAGTCACCATGCCGGATTCCGAGCGCTTGACCACATCGACGTGCTCCGCCTGGTCCTGAGCGCTCAAGTTACGGTGCAGCACACCGATACCGCCCTGGCGCGCCATCGCGATCGCCATACGGGATTCGGTCACTGTGTCCATCGCCGCCGAAATAATCGGCATGCCGAGACGGATATTGCGGGTGAACTGGGCTTCGGTGCTCACCTCAGATGGAACAATGTGGGACTCCGCCGGAAGCAGCAGCACGTCATCAAACGTCAGCCCCCTCAGCGCCACCTTGTTCGGATCGTCGCCACCCGTCCATACTCGTGCCTCAGACATCGACATGTTCTCCTCTCCCGCGCGATTGTTTTCAGCAATGATATAACGCCGCGCAAGCTCTGGGGCTATGCGGGGATGACGCCCTGATTGGCCTAGCAAGCGGCCACTTAATAGGCTGGGCACCGTGAATTACGACGACATGATGCCGCTGGACCCGTTCGCGGACGACCCAAACGATCCGGCGTCGTTCATCGAAGACGATGAGATCGTGGAGCCCCTCTCCCCTGAGGAGCGCGTCGCCGTCATCCAGGACCTTGCACACGTACGCGACGCACAACGCATGCTAAAGCCGCGCGGAATTTTGGGCATCCATTTCCTGTGCGAGGACTGCGACCAAATGCACTACTACGACTGGGAGATCATGGAACAAAACATGATCGCCACCCTCAACGGGGAACTTCCCCCGGTGCATGAGCCCAGCGCGCAACCGAACGTCACTGCGTACGTTCCGTGGGATTACGCGATGGGCTACCTCGATGGTCTCGAGGCACGCTAGCTAGAAGTTTTCCGACGAGCCCGCTCCACCCGGCACTACCGGCGCGGGCGTTGCTGCGTACCGCGATGCAGAATCGACTGGGTTCGACGGGACATTATCGCGGACCGTCGGCCGTGCTGGCGGCTGATCTCCTGGGATCGGAGTTTGCTCGCGCGAATCGGACGGCTCCACCACCGTCGGTCGCGGTTGCTCCTGCGGCTGGCGCGGCGGCAAGCTCCCGTTCGAAGGCGCCACGGCATCCGACCCCGGTGCCGGTGCCCCAGCCGTCGGCTGCGCATTCTCCGGAGCAGGCGCAGGGTTCTGCTCCGGCGCCGGCGCAGGCTGCTGCACGCTCGGCGGAACTTCAACTTCATGGACCTCCACCACAGTCGTGGTTTCAGTAACCGTGCGTGGCGCTGGTTGCACTACGTCTTCACCGTTACGCGCCTCACGCATCTTGATACCTGCCATAAGCCCCCTAGCCTGCTCAAGCAGGCTTCGGGCGGCCTCCATATCCCCGCTTTGGTTCGCTGCCTCCAGCTCGTCGAGCGTGGTTGCCAACTCCACCATCGTGGTTTCGTTCGCCGAGCTCTGCGTGCCATACACCGCAGCGCCAGTGCCGACGATAGCCACAGACGCAGCTGCAGCACCGACCACACCTGCGACCCATGGGTTGGCGGTCCGGCGGCGCGCGCGGACGTCGTCAAGCGATGCAACCGGCGCAACCGGGATCACCGTGGGAGCCGCTGGCATCGGGCGATCGACGTCCTGCTTTAGTCCAAGCAGCGCCGCAGCCAGTGGGTCACTGCCGTCACTGGGGTCTACACCACTCGAAAGCGCATCAAGAAACGCATCGTCGCGAACGCACTCTTCTCCAAAGTCGCCGCCACCAAAATCACGCGTCATGGCCTGAATGGTCTCCTTCCAACTGCTCACGCAACTTGGACAGCGCCCTATGCTGCGCGACACGCACCGCACCTGGAGTACTGCCCACTACCTCTGCCGTTTCTTCCGCCGAGAGGCCCACAAACACTCTCAGAATCACAATGTCGCGAGCCTTATCACTTAATGAATCGAGTAATGCGCGAACTTCGTTACTTCCGTCTGCAACAACGGCTGCATCCTCCGGCGTGAACGCAACAACCTCCTGGTCAGGGACATCTTCAGTAGGCGTTGTCTTGTCACGCACCAGGCTGCGGTGCGCATCGGCGACCTTGTTAAACGCAATGCCGTACACAAACGCCATGAACGGCCGCCCGGTATCCACGTAGCGGTCAATGGACGTCGCTACCGCCAAGCAGATCTCCTGAGCGACGTCCTCCGCAGTCGGCATGCGCCCGCCTCCAATGCGCGCCCTGGCGTAGCGCAGCACCCGTGGATGGACGATGGCAATCACACGCTGGAGAGCACGCGCATCCCCTTCGGCGGCACGTGGAACGAGGGTGACAAGTTCATCTTCCTCGTCACCCGCTGTCGCGCCGGTATTGCCAATCACAAGCAAACACTATAAACACTCATTCCCCCGCCATATGAGTTACCGACGCGTATCCAAGAATTCACCAACCTTTAACTCTTGCCATTTTCCCTGCGAATTGCGCTTTTATTCACAAGAGCCTCCGAGAAACACCCGTGCCGTAACCGCGCGGCAACCCTTTGTTCACCCACCGCCGGAACACTGCACTGCTGGTTGTGTACATCACGTTTTCCACGGCAAAGGAGATCTCACACCATGACGTTGCCACAGCAACTCCCCGGCCCCAATGCAGACTTTTGGGATTGGCAGCTTCACGGCGCCTGCCGAGGCGAAGCCTCGGAAATCTTCTACCACCCCGAGGGTGAGCGGGGCCGCGCCCGCACGCAGCGTGAGAATCGAGCGAAGGCTATTTGCTTCAATTGTCCGGTGCTTACCCAGTGCCGCGAGCATGCCCTGCGTGTGGCCGAGCCCTATGGCATCTGGGGCGGCATGAGTGAATCTGAGCGCTCCACTGCCCTGCGCCGCGGCCTTGGCAGCGTGAAGTACGTCGCCGCCGTCAAGTAAGCGCACGACAGAAGAATCACGCCAAAAGAAAAACAGTGCCCTACCGAAGTGGGGCACTGTTTTAGCGTATCGACGACACCCTAGTGGGCGTGTGCGTGACCTTCCTCGCCTTCTTCGGCCGGCTTGGTCACCACGGATACCTCCGTGGTCAGCACCATGCGAGCCACGGATGCGGCGTTGACCACAGCGTTGTGGGTCACCTTCACCGGGTCGATGATACCCTGGTCGATGAGGTTGCCGTACTCGAGCGTGGCGGCGTTGAAGCCCTCGCCGTTGTTCATCTCGGCAACCTTGGACACGACGACAGCGCCGTCGAGGCCCGCGTTGTCAGCGATCCAGAATGCCGGCTTGGACAGTGCACGTGCCACTGCCAGCACACCGGTCTTCTGCTCGCCTTCGAAGCCTTCAGCAAACTCCTCGAGCTGCTTGGCAATCTGCACCAGTGCGGAGCCGCCGCCGGCGATGATGCCTTCCTCTGCTGCCGCGCGGGCAGCGTTGATGGCGTCCTCGACGCGGAGCTTGCGCTCGTTTTGTTCGGTCTCGGTCGCTGCACCGACGCGCAGCACCGCGACACCACCGGAAAGCTTGGCCAAGCGCTCCTCGGCCTTTTCCTTGTCCCAGGTGGAATCCGTGGTTTCGATCTCGCGGCGGATCTGCTCGCGGCGCTCCTCGACAGCCTCTGCCGTGCCGGCACCGTCGACGATGACCGTGTCGTCCTTCGTCGTGGTTACGCGGCGTGCGGAGCCAAGGTGGTCCAGGGTGGCGTCCTTGAGGTTGATGCCAACCTCTGGGTCGATGACGGTCGCGTCGGTGACAACAGCAAGGTCATCCATGAACGCCTTGCGGCGCTCGCCGAAGTACGGCGACTTCACAGCAACGACCTTGATCACCTTGCGGATCGCGTTGACAACGAGAGCCTGCAGCGCCTCGCCTTCGATGTCCTCGGCCACGACGAACAGCGGCACCGACTCCGATGCAACCTGCTCAAGCAGCGGGAGGAAATCCGGCAGAGAGGAGATCTTGCCGCGTACGAGCAGCACGCGGGCGTCCTCAAGCACGGCCTGGCCGGCATCCGGATCGGTCATGAAGTACGGGGAGAGGAAGCCCTTATCAAAGGAAATACCCTCAGTCAGATCCACGTAGGAATCGATGGACTGAGACTCCTCGACGGTAAGCACACCGTCCTTGCCCACCTTCTCCATGGCACCTGCGACCATCTCACCAACCTCAGGGTCGCGAGAGGACACGGTGGCCACGTTGGCGATCTCAGCGGACGACTTCACGTCGGTCGCGCGAGCCTTGAGCTCCTCGACGACCTTGTCGGCTGCCGCCTTGATGCCCTTATTCAGCTCGATCGGGTTCGCACCAGCAGCCACGTTGCGCAGCCCTTCGGCGACGAGCGCCTGGGCGAGCAGCGTTGCGGTGGTGGTGCCGTCACCTGCAATGTCGTTGGTCTTGACTGCGACGGACTTCACCAGCTGCGCACCGAGGTTCTCAAACGGATCCTCAAGGTCAATGTCGCGGGCGATGGTCACGCCGTCGTTGGTGACGGTCGGGCCGCCCCAGGACTTTGCAAGCACAACGTTGCGGCCACGGGGACCGAGGGTGACCTTCACCGCGTCGGCGAGCGTGTTCACGCCGCGCTGGATGCCCTCGCGAGCTTCCTGATCAAATGCGATGAGTTTTGCCATAGCGTTTTACTTACTTCTCGACGACGGCCAGCAGGTCACGAGCGGACAGCAGGAGGAACTCCTCGCCGCCGTACTTCAGCTCGGTGCCGCCGTACTTGGAGAAGATAACCGTGTCGCCTTCCTTCACGTCCACGGTGATGCGGTTGCCGTTGTCGTCGAGACGACCCGGGCCAACTGCGATGACGACGGCTTCCTGCGGCTTTTCCGCAGCGGAATCCGGAATAACCAGGCCGGAGGCGGTGGTGGTTTCAGCCTCAGCGATCTGGACGAGGACCTTGTCCTCCAGCGGCTTGATGTTGACGTTTGCCATGATCAAAAACCTTTCATTGGTGAATGATTTAAGAGTTCAGGTCTCACGAGGCGCAGCCGTCGTCGCGGGTGAACAACTGTGCTTCACACAACCTGCTTTGGCACTCTACCCGTGAGAGTGCCAGCCAACAACACTGGTGGCGTTTAGCGGTTTTTCACCGCGTTACGCCACAGCTCGAACTCTTCGGGATTGTCGTTGCGGAAGTTTTCCACCGCACGGATCGCGTTGACAACCTCTTCGACCGTGCCTTCGCTGATGCTGCCGCCCCCGCGCGCCGCGAAGATCACTGGCCCGCAGATCGACCGGGTGGGATCCGTAAGAAACTCCGGGGTGTCCGTCTCTGCAGTGTTACGCGCAAGGGACGCAACAGGGTTCGGCTCCGCTCCGACAATTCCAGCGTCAACCCGGTAAATCGCGTGGAACCGGTTGCCGTCGCGGTCAAACGCCACTTCCACAACTCCATCGGTTCCGCCACCGAGCATCTCGCGCGCAGAGTCCTCATCGAACACGATGCGACGGTACGTCAGATCTGGGTTGACGAGCAGCCCGAAACGTTCGCGTTCGGCCTGCTCTTGGCTAAATTGCTCGGTGGTCACGGAGGATTTCCTTTCACGGGATACAGTTCAGGTGCTCAATATAGCCCCACCCTGGTGACCTCGCTCGGCGAGCGATTACACGAGCGGAACCTCTACCTCGAGCGACGTGTCCGTGCCTACGCCCAAATCAGACGGCGTGGCCCCTTCGTGGATGAGCTGACCCGCAAGCGCTGCGATCATCACACCGTTGTCGGTGCAGAGTTTGAACCGTGGCACACGCAGTTCGATGCCGCGGTCGTCGCAACGCTGCTGCGCGAGTTCACGAAGACGACTGTTGGCCGCCACACCCCCGCCGAGCAGCAGGGTGTTCGCGCCGGTGTCCTCGCAGGCCATGATCGCCTTGGCGGTAAGCACGTCGCAGACTGCCTCCTGGAAGGACGCGCACACGTCCTCCAGCGAGATCACGCGGCCCTCACGCTCGGCGGCCTCAACGTGGCGCGCGACCGCGGTCTTCAGCCCAGAGAACGAGAAGTTGTAACGGTGTTCGCCGCGCAGATCCTCCGCACGCGACAGCGCCCGCGGAAAACGCACCGCATTCGGATCCCCCTGCGCAGCTAACTTGTCGACGACCGGGCCACCCGGGTAGCCCAACCCCAGAAGCCGGGCCACCTTGTCGTAGGCCTCACCAGCAGCGTCGTCGAGTGTGGTGCCGAGTTCCTTCATCGGCTTGCCCACCGCGTCAACCTCGAGCAGCTGCGTGTGCCCGCCAGAGACCAACAGCGCAATCGAGTGCGGCAAGCTTTCCCCCTCGAGGTTGGCCACAGCGACGTGGCCGCCAAGGTGGTTCACGCCGTAAAAGGGCACGCCCCAGGCGGCGGCGTATGCCTTCGCGGCGGAAGCGCCAACCAGCAGTGCGCCTGCAAGACCGGGCCCGATCGTGGCTGCTACGGCATCTGGCTTCTCAATACCAGCGTCCGCCAGCGCCTTTTCCATCACCTGCGGCATCGCCTCAAGGTGTGCACGGGAGGCGATCTCCGGCACCACACCACCAAAGCGGGCGTGCTGTTCCATCGAGGACGCGACGACGTCGGCAAGGATTTCCATCGTGCCGTCGTCATGAAGGTTGATGATGCCTACGCCAGTCTCGTCGCAGGAGGACTCGATACCGAGGACAATCATTGCTTACACCCTTTCGCTCTTGCGCGGGCGCGTCATGGTGTACGCGTCCATGCCGGAGGCCTGATAGTAGTTCTTCCGCACGCCGGCGGTGAAAAACTCGAAACGTTTATACAGCGCGATCGCGGGCTCGTTATCCACCCGCACCTCAAGATAGACCGGACCATCCATGAGGTCAGCGGTGTGCATCATCTGGTCCATCAACGCCCGGCCCAGGCCGCGGCCCTGCTGTTCGGGGTCCACCCCGATGGTGTGGATTTCAAACTCTGGGTCGTCGCGCGGGCCCAGCATTGCAAGCCCCGCGTACCCAAGCATCCGGCCTGCTTCAAACGCACCGAGGTAAAACGTGTGGGGCGCAGCAATCTCTGAACGAAATGCTGCCTCCGACCACGGGTTATCCCCGGCGAACAGGACAGCCTCTATCGCTGCCGCCGCGGCCGCATCGCCGACTGTCAGTTCACGGAACTCCATCACGGCAGCGCGGGCGACTTCGGAGCTTGCTTCGGTGGCACCGCATCCGGCCGACGCAAATACAGCGGGACGAGAGGCTCCGGGGTGGCGCTCAGATCCGCCACAGCAACCAACCCAGCCGGGGCCGGCGCATGGTACGCAATAGTGCCTGCTACGACCGTGACCTGCTCTGCAAGGTTGTCGGGCACGCTCAGCACGTCCACCTGCTCCACTGGCAGATCCGCCGGCTTACATACCTCGGGGCCTGCAACACGGGCACCGTCGTTGTACCGGGCCCAGTACACCTCGCGGCGGCGGGCGTCGGTCACCACAAGCACATCGCCTTGGCGGTCTACCGCTACCGCATCGTGGGTGCATACCCCATGCACCGGAATGCCAAGCGCCTGGCCAAGCGCAGAGGCGGTGGCCATCCCGACACGCAAACCGGTAAACGGGCCCGGCCCGCAACCGACAACGATGGCGTCGAGGTCGGCGAAGGTGAGCGAGGCTTCGTCGAGAAGCACCTGCACTGTCGGCACAAGCTGCTCGTTGTGCGCACGCGTAGCAACGGTTGCCTCAGCAAGCGTTTTCGCCGCCTCGGTATCCACGACACCTGCGACCAAATCCGTAGTCGCCGTGTCGAGGGCGAGCACCAGCATTACTGGCCCATCCCCAGAGCCCACTGGCCCTTCGTGTTGTAGAACGGCATTGCGGTGTTCAGCGGGAAAGTCTCCGACTGCGGAACAGTGCAGATGTCGACCTTCTTCAACTCAACCGGGTCGATCAGGGCAGTCTCACCCTCCGCTGGGATCAGCAGCACGTAACCCATCTCGCCGTTGAGGTCCACATCCTCATCCGTCAGCGCGAAGGCTTCCTTCTTCGCCTTCACCAGCTCCTCCGGCTCGCCTGGGCACAGCGTGGTGTACCCCATGTACTCGTTTGCGTCGTACACCCTGGACGGGTCAACGAGCTGCGCGGCAACCATGTCGCCGCCCGGACGGGTCTGCAGCAACGCACGCGTCAGCGAGTTCGTCGGCTTCACCTCGTCCACAGCGTTCGAGCCACGGGACTGCGGAATGAAGATGATCCCGATCAGGATCACCAACCACAGCACCGCCGCAAGAATGATCCAACCACGGGCTTTGCTACTCGTTTTCAGCATGGGTGTAAGCCTACATCCCCTCTACGACACGCCAGGAAACTATCCGCCCCTCAGTCTCTGCGAGAGTCTCCCGATCCAACTGCACCAAGATGTGGCGCGCCCCCAACTGCTCCATCAAACCGCCGCCCCATTCTGCGACCACCACGGCATCTTCCAACTCGGTATCCAGGTCGAGCGCATCGAGCTCACCCAGCGGATCGTCGCCGAGACGGTAGGCATCCACATGCACCAACGCAGGCCCACCCACAGTGGAAGCGTGTTGGCGCGCGATGACAAACGTCGGGCTGGTCACGCGCCCCTTCACCTGCATGCCACGCGCAATACCTTGTGTGAACGTGGTCTTGCCGGCGCCGAGCGGGCCATCCAGGATCACTAGATCCCCCGCCTCAAGTGCTGCGCCGAGCTCCTCACCAAGCTGCTGCGTATCGACGACCCCCTCACACACCCGCTTTCCTTCACACGCAAACGTGTCCTTCACTTACTCCTCCCCTACATAGGTGCGAAGCGTTCGGCCCTCCGGCGCGCAGACGACCTCGTAGTTAATCGTGCCGGCAGCCTTTGCCAGATCCGTCGCGCTGCGACCGTCGGCGCCGAAGATGACCGCCTCGTCGCCTGCCTGGACGTTGTGTTCGTTCGCGCCGAGCCACACCACAATCTGGTCCATGCTCACACGCCCAACCTGGGTGTAGGTCTGGCCATTGATGGCGATCTCCAACGCACCCTGCCAGCTACGGTGCACGCCGTCTGCGTAACCGGCCGGAATCACTGCGGTGTAGCCGTCCTCGGGCGCTTCCCAGGTGCGTGCGTAACTGGTTGCTTCGCCCTGCTTCATCGGCTTAACCGCGATGACCTGGCCCACCCACGTCATCGCCGGCTTCAGGTCGTGGTCAAGTCCCGCCACCGGCTCGAGCCCGTACAGGCTCACGCCCGGGCGCACCATGTCAAAGTGCAAATCTTTGCGCGTCCAAGTCGCTGGCGAGTTCGCCATGTGGTTTCGCTCCACACGCAATCCGGCCGCACGCGCCGCCTCGATCGCCTTGCGGAAGTTCTCCGCCTGGAAATCCGTGTAGGGGTCGACCGGGTTGTCGGCGCACGCCAGGTGCGTCATCAAACCAGCAACCTCAATCTTGCCGGCCTGCTCCGCCTCAAACGCCATCTTGAACGCCGCTTCCCACTCCGGTTCGTCGATACCGGAGCGGTGCATGCCCGTATCCACCATGAGGTAGACGGTGCGGTGCGTGGGTTCGTCGATAAGCAACTGCAAATGGGCAACACTCGGCGCGCCAAGATCGATGCCCTCCGGCAACTCCTCGTGGATACTCCACAACCAGGCGAGCACAGGCTTCTGCGTGACCTTACGGACACGACGAGCCTCAGCCAACGTGGCCACGCCGAACGCATCTGCGCCATTGCGATCCATCACCGGAACACACTTTTCGACGCCATGGTTATAGGCGTCCGCCTTCACCACACACATGAGTTTCGCCTCGCCTGCCTGCTCTTTCAGACGGCGAGTGTTGTGCGCAATCGCACCTAGATCAATCGTTGTACGGAGCGGAAACATACGCCCCATTGTGCACCACCTACAGCAGGTGCACGACACCCAGCACAGTCAGCATTACTGCCACAGCCCACGTCGCGGCTGCCGTCACCTGCTGCGGGTGGCTGCGCGCCCACGCAAACCCCCTGCCTGCGAGACTTTCAGGACGAGCGCGCACCAACCCGACCAGCAGCGCACACAGCGTTGGCAGCGACAACGCCACCGAGGCGTACAGCGGAATCGCCGCGTAACGCACCTGCGCGTCAATACCCGAGGCGGACAGCAGCGCAAGCCCGCCGAAAAACGGTGCCGAGGTAGCGGACTGCACCAGCCCCAAGACAAAACCCGTCAGCACCGTCAGCGGACCGGGCGTGTTCAGGTGCTGCATGATCTTCTGCGTCAGCGCCTGGTTGTCACCGCCACGCATGGCAAGCACCGCCGTCAGCAAACCCGTTGCGATCAGCAACACACCGAAGACAGGGCCGTTGACAAAACGTTCAACGGCGGAGCCCAACCCGTCGAAAATGACAAGCATCAGCAGCGCAAGCCCCGCCACCCCCAGCCAGTCACCGGCAATCAGCAACGATGTCGTCTTGGCGTAGCGGCCGTTTCCCCGTGGCACCGCAATTCCTACTGCAACGATGACCCCGATGAGCAGAAGGTTCACCGAATCGACGAATGCGAGCTGTAACGCGCCGAGCATCCTGCCTCCTGAGTAACCCCGCCTGCAACGATGGACTCACCCTAGTCCAGACAAGGATGCAGTAGGATCGTCGGCGTGTCTGCGAAGCTAAAGAAACTCTCTGACCTGTCCAAGCGTGGCCCCCACCGCGTCCTTGAAGGCGACTTGGGCTACACGGGCCTGCCCGGCAAGGTGTACACCCCTGCCGAGGGCAAGAACCTGCCCGCTGTCGCGTTCGGCCACGACTGGACGAAAGACGTCGACGACTACCACGGCACACTGCGCCACCTGGCCAGCTGGGGCATCGCAGTCGCAGCACCCAACACCGAAACCGGGTTTAGGCCAGATCACCGTGGCTTTGCTGCAGACCTGGAGACGAGCCTGCAGATCCTCGCCGGCGTGCGACTAGGCAACGGCAACATCTCTGTCTCCCCAGGCAAACTCGGCATCGTCGGCCACGGCATGGGTGGTGGCGCCGCAGTGCTTGCGGCGGTAGACAACCCGAAGGTGAAGGCTGTGGCGACGGTGTACCCGGCAAACGTCGCACCGTCCGCGGTGGAAGCAGCCCGTGCGCTCTTCGCCCCCGGCATGGTCATCGGTCCCGGCGAGGACGGCGATTCCTTGTTCGACCCGGGCAACCCCGCAAAGCTTGCCTACAACTGGGCGGGCGATGTGGTCTACCGCGCACCGAAGAAGGGCGATCAGCAGTCCTTCTCCGAAGACGGCATGATCAAGCGCATCCTCGGCCTGGGTAAGTCCGACCGCGCACTGCAAGAAACCGTGCGCGGCTTGCTCGTGGGCTACTTGCTGCACGTGCTAAACGACGAGAAGGCCTACGCCGGCTACGCGGAAGCCGACGCCGAAGGCTCTGGCGTGGTCTCCCTTTCTGGCGAGAAGCTCGCCAAGGCCGCGGGGCTGGCCCGCGACAACGCCGGTTTCTCCCTGTTCTAGGGCGGCGCGCTTCCGCGAGGTTCTCACTCGCGGGTTAGGCCTCTTCGCCCACGCCGGGCTGCTCCGGCGGAGTCCCCCGGGCCTGGCTTTGCAGCACCGCATGCACCTGCGCCCTTCTTGCGCGACGCGCCGCAGACACACGCGAGCGTTCCAAGGTGTAATCCCCACGCGGCGCGACCGGCTTCGGCCGTTCCATCGTCTCGCGCGCTCTGGCGTAGTGCTTCGCAGTTTGTTCCATCTTGTTCTGGTGCTCGCGCATCATGGCCTCAAAATCAGCCATGCGTTTTTGCGTCCTACGTTGGAACTGGAGCACAAACAACTCGTAATCCATTGGTTACCACTCCCCCGTTTTCTTCATTGCCCACGGATCCTGCCCGCCCTGAGCGCCTGATTGTGCCCCGTCTGCGCCACCTACGGAAGCAGCTGTTGTATCGACGTGCTGTGCCTTCTTCGGCGGTGGTGGCGGCTCTTGCACCTGCGACAGTTCTGGCGGTGGGGCGATAACCCCATCCTTAGTCGGTGTCGGTGCAGGTGCAGGCGGTGGCGGTGGCGGTGGCGTTGGCGCCGGTGCTGGAGCAGGTTTCGGTGCTGGTTTCGCCGGTGGTTCAGGCTCCGGCTTCGGTGCTTCCTCCGGCGGGCATTCCACCTCTCCTTGTGCGAGGTCGAGCTCAACGCCCAGCTTCAGCCCCACATCGACCGAGATATTCACGCCGGCGGCCACAGTGCCGACCGAGGAGCTTGCAACCGTGTCGCATGGTTTCTCCACCGCAGGCTCTGGCTGGGTTTGCGCCGCCTCACCAGTGCACTCGGCAATGCTGTCGAGGCACTCCCGGATCACCCCATTTCGGTCCGTGGTCGTTGCCGTTGCACACCGCAGCGCTTCGATGATCACCTCTACGGCGATCTCCACAATCTGAGTGATCCCGCAACGCTGCGCGATTTCGAACACACGGCGCGCAGGTTCCAAGATCGCACGAATCGCCATATCAGCTGAGCGCACGATCGCTTCTATCGCCGAAGAGCACTCTCCAATACGCTGGCCTACCTGCTTGACGTGTTCAAAGTGGTCGGTCTCGCGGGCTTCATTTCGGCACTCCCGATCCCGGATGCCCACCTCTTCAAACCATCCGCTGTTATCTGCCGTGCACGTGCGCGCTGGTGTATCCGGACGCTCACAACTCAACGCCAATTGCAGGCCGATCTGTGCGAACACCGAAAGGTCGAGCCCGTTGATGCATGAGGACTCGGACATCAACTCACCGGCAAGGCCTCGCACGGCATTGCGCTGGTGTTCTGGCACCTCAGGTGCAACCTCGACTGCTTCGACGAGGGTGCGGACATCATCTTGCACTGTCGGCATCATGGCTGCTCCACCCCCTCAAGCACCTCGGCGGCGAGTGCATCGGCGGCCACGATGTCGTCGGTAAGCGCGAGCACCTGCTCCCAGTTCTCGCTACGGACCTCTAAAAACCGCTTCGACGTACTGTGAAGCGCCTCAAGTGCCTCAGCAACACGCCGGCCTTGCTCCGCGAAGCCATCGCCGAAAGCAGACGGGTCCACCGTGATGCGCCTCGTGTCGAGGTCGTGCGCCGCAGCACGGTACGCGTTAATCGCGGCACCGTACTGCGTTCGAACATTGTCAACGTCAACGTCGACAGCACTGACATGTCGTGTCATTTCCCACCCCTGAAAAGATTCCAGTCCAACTATTTCTACTTAGTTAGACTCCCCCAACGCCCCGGCGGTTCCCTGCCGGGGCAAAAAACTTCTTACTCAGAAGTTACACGGCTGCGACGACCGCCGCGAGCTGTCCGGCAACCTTTCGTGCCTGTTCTTCCTCAGCTGCTTCCACCATCACGCGGAACAGCTCCTCGGTACCCGACGGACGCAGCAAGACACGGCCGGTATCGCCCAGCTCCGCTTCGGCTTCGCGGATCGCGACGGTAACGGATTCGTCGTCAAGAATGCGCGACTTGTCTGAGACCGGAACGTTGATCAGCGTCTGTGGCAGCACGGTCATCACACTCGCCAACTCAGCGAGCGACTTCCCGGTCTCAGCCATGCGTGCCATGAGCATCAGACCGGACAGCACGCCATCGCCCGTGGTCGCATGCTCCGGAACCACAATGTGGCCGGACTGCTCGCCACCCAAGGAGAAGTCGCCACGGTTGAGCTCTTCGAGGACATAACGGTCGCCCACTTTGGTCTCCCGCATCTCGATGCCCTCGCGCTTCATTGCCTGCTTCAGCCCCAGGTTGCTCATCACCGTGGCCACCAGCGTGTTGGAGCGCAACGAGTTGTTGTCGCGCATCGCGGTTGCCAGTACAGCCATGATCTGGTCGCCGTCGACAACATTGCCCTCGGCGTCCACAGCCAAGCAACGATCCGCGTCACCATCGTGCGCCAAACCAAGGTCCGCGCCGTGCTCAACCACTGCGCGCTGAATCTGCTCCATGTGCGTGGAGCCTGCGCCGTCGTTGATGTTGTAGGCGTCGGGCTTGTTAAAGATCGCGGTCACGTCAGCTCCCGCTGCCGCATACGCCTTCGGGGCTACCTCGAACGCTGCACCGTTCGCGCAGTCCACCACAACCTTGATACCTGACAGGTCGGTGCTTACCGCATCAGCCAAGTGCGCCAAGTAGCGCGATTGCGCATCCGGAGCCTCTTCGATCACACGCCCAATGCTGGTGCCGGTCGGGCCCGTTTCCTCCAGCTCGTCCATGGCGCGTTCAATCTCGTCTTCAATATGGTCCGGCAGCTTATGCCCACCGGCGGAGAAGAACTTAATGCCGTTATCGGGCATCGGGTTATGAGACGCGGAGATCATCACGCCAATGTCGGCGCCGTAGTCGTCGGTAAGAAACGCCAAGCCTGGGGTCGGAATCACACCGACGCGCAGCACGTCTACGCCCTTCGATGCCATACCTGCTGCCATTGCAGCCGCCAGCATCTCGCCAGACACGCGCGGATCACGCCCAATCAGCGCCACCGGACGACGCTTCCCGGAGCGACGGTCCTTCGTCAACACCGTCGCCGCAGCTGCACCGAGCTTCAACGCCAACGGTGCCGTCAACGCCTCGTTGGCCAAGCCGCGAACACCATCAGTTCCAAACAATCGAGTCATGCCCACAATTATGCATGCTTGCTGCAATTGCTTATCGACGAACCCTCGCAACCGGTCAGCTCACCAACAATGACAGAAGAAACGGCAAACGCCGCCACCCGAAACCGGGCGACGGCGTGTGGAGTAAGCCAGCGATTAACGCTTGGAGTACTGCGGTGCGCGACGGGCCTTGTGCAGACCAGCCTTCTTGCGCTCCACGGCACGAGCGTCACGGGTGAGCAGGCCGGCCTTCTTCAGGGTCGGGCGCTCAGCCGGGTTGTAGATGTTCAGTGCGCGGGCAATAGCCAGACGCAGAGCACCGGACTGGCCGGTCGGGCCACCACCGGAGATGTTGGCCTTGATGTCGAACTGGCCCTCGCGCTCGAGCAGCGTCAGCGGGGTCAGGATGTCCTGCTGGTGCAGCTTGTTCGGGAAGTACTCCTCGAACTCACGGCCGTTGACTGTGATCTTGCCTTCGCCCTCGACGACGGTCACGCGAGCGATTGCGCGCTTACGACGACCAACAGTCTGGATCGGGCCCTCGTGCAGCGGTGCGACCTCAACGGTCTCCTCAGCAGCGTCAGCCTCCGGCGCAATTGCGTCACCGATGGTGTAGTTGAACTCCTCGGTTGCTGCGGTTGCGGCATCGATGTCGGTGTCGGCAGCGAGGTTGTCGTAGTTGTTCGGCTCGGTCATTACTGTGCCACCTGCTTAAACTCGTAGGTTTCCGGCTTCTGAGCAGCGTACGGGTGCTCGGAGCCGACGAAGACGTGCAGCTTCTTGATAGACTGGCGGGAGAGCTTGTTGTGCGGCATCATGCCCTTCACAGCTTCCTCGATCACGCGGTCCGGACGCTCGTCCAGTGCGCGGCCCAGGGTCATGGACTTCAGACCACCCGGGTAGCCGGAGTGGCGGTAACGCATCTCGCGATCGCGCTTGTTGGAGGAGATGTGGATCTTGTCGGCGTTGATCACGATGACGTGATCGCCGGTGTCAACGTTCGGTGCGAACTGCGGCTTGTGCTTACCGCGCAGCAGGTCTGCTGCGGTGGAAGCAAGCTTGCCCAGCACCACGTCGGTTGCGTCGATGACGTACCAGTTACGGGTTACGTCACCGCTCTTCGGGTGGTAAGTAGACATGCATGACTCCTTAAAGTCTGTCTAGATTGCTGCCGGCCATACTTCGCATGTTCCTCGACGGTTCCGGCGGCCGGTGGAGACCCGAAACGCGCGTCAGGCGGGACACACAGGGATTAAACACTACGGCAATCTGGCCGCAAAACAAAAACGCCGCCGCAGGTGTTCCCCATAGTCACCTGCGGCGGCGTTTCCCCCGAGTCCCCCTTTTTCTTTTGTGGATGCGCCGGGGACGGGTCTGCCGCGCCCTATCCCCCGATGGTCGGCGTTGTCGCCCCGACGCAAGTCTGTTGATTAGCCCCAGCTGTTCGCTGCAGCGTTGTTGACGGCCAACATGGTGGAGTTGCCATCCTCAACGGTCTGTGCGATCTGGGTGAGGATCTGGTTGAGATCCTCTGCTGCCTGATCCCACTTGGCTTGGTGTGCCTGGTAGGCGGTGGCGGCGGTACCTTCCCAGGTCTGAACCATGGGCTGGAGCATCTGCTTCAGTTCGGCCAGGTCGCCGTTGATGCGGGATGCGGATGCGCGCATATCTTCGGATGCGCCGGCGATCTGAGTGAAGTCGTATTTGATCTGCATGGTGGTTCCCCCTTGTGGTTAGAGTGCGAGTCCGCCAGCGAGCTGACGGAGGCTGTCGGTGTTGGTTGCGTCGGTGGACTCGTAGTGCTTCGCGTTGTCGCGAATGTTCGCGGAGATCGCGGTCAACGCCTCCGACAAACGCTTTTGAGCGTCGTCGTAGCGCATCATCAGGTCGTCGAAACTGCGCTGCGCGTTGCCCACCCAGTAGTTGCGAGTGGATTCGACTACCTGTTGGATGCGATCGATTTCACGGTTGACGTTTGCGTTGGTGTCGTCGGTACGGTCTGCGGCGGCGCGCATGACCTCCGCTTCAGTGGCGAACAGCTCCATGGTTTCCCCCTTGTGTGTTTAGGTTGGATGAACGGTGTGTGTTTGCCGTTCATATATCTGACTGACATTTGGTGCTTTCGGTTCCATCGAATTCAAAAGTTTTTCATGTCCGCATGTCAGCCCCCTTAAATTCAGCGGTTTCCATGGCCATTCGACACGTTGCGCGTTGCACTGTGGTGGGTTCATGGCGCGTGTGGCAGCCCACGAAAAGCTGGGTGGTGCCGTGCGGCCAGGTCTTCCAGAGCGCCTGCGATCCATCCGCGGCGCGCTCCAGGTAGGTCACCGAGGTGCCGTCCGTGTCCACAAGTTCTGTTTGCGGGTCCGCCTCAACATCGGCGAGGAGTTGCTCGGCCATAGTCTTGGCCGGTAGTTGGTACAGCCTCTCGACGGCGATGTGGAGGCGGAAATTCGGATCATCGCCGGTTGCGCGCCACGTGCCATCGTCGGCCTCAAGCGCGAACCCGGCAGGCAGTTCCACTTGAAGGCCGTCTTGTTCAAGCAGGACGGTCTGCGGTGCTTCTTCGCGTATCGACGACTCCACCGCCACAGACGGCGTTGCCCCCGCCGCAGCTTCAGTAGCCGTCGGTGTCGCAATTGAACTGTCCGTGTTCGCTGCACTGCTGACGCTGCCGGCACTGCCAACGCTGCCTTTCCAGACAACGTTGAAGATGACCACCGCACACACGACTACGACCACCGCGACGACTGCGGCGATGATCCAGACGCCGATGTTTGACGAGCGGTTGTCCGCAATTGCCGCGAACGTGTCTGTCGGCGGGTCCCGTGGCGGATCCCACGGCGCAGGTGGCGCGGAGGGTGCGTTGAGCGAACGTGGCACGTCTGCCGGATCGGGACCAAGGAGTTCGGTGGTTAAGTCAATGTCGTAGTCCGCCAGGGCGTACTCGAGCTCGCGTAGGCGCGTGTCGTCTGCGGTGATGTGCACGTGTGCCCCGTCTGGGTTCGGCCCCAGCACAGTGCGGATCGTGTTCGCGATTTCACGGCTGCTTGGCGCGTCGAAGCGGTGGACGTCGGCTGCACCGGTGAACACGGTCGACGCATCGGTCGCGGTAATGCGCAGGTCTGTCATTTAGTCCCCCATATTCAGCATCGGCAGTTGGATCATGCCCTTCGGCTCGCCCTGTACGAGCGTTGCGCGCCCTGGTGGCTGCGGTGCCGGTCGGACGCCGAAGAGTGCGCCTTCGTCCTTGGTGCCGTCCAGAATCAGCACGTCTGGGTGAAGGTCTTTCACAGCGGCGAGGAACGGGCCAAACATGGCACGCCCAACACCGCCGAACTTGCGTGCCACCACGATGTGCAAGCCGATGTCACGCGCGTGGGGCAACAAGTCGATGATTGGGCGCAGTGGTTCGTCGCCGACCAGGTCGAGATCGTCGATAAGCAAGTAGAGCTCTGGGCCTGCCCACCAGGACCTGTCTGCCAGTTGGGCGGGCGTGACGTCGCTGCCCGGCAGTCGCGAGGTCAGCGTGGTGGCCAGCGAGCGCACCGCATCGGTGAGCGCACTCGAGGAAGCTGCGTACGCCGCGACCATGTCGCTGTCCGCATGAGCCAGGTGTGCCCGGCGCGGGTCGCAGATCACCATGCGGGCTTGTTCGCGTGGCATCGCTGAAATAGCCGCAATCGTGCTGGCGATGAAGGCGGATTTGCCCGCGCCGCCTGCACCGATGGCCAGGATGTGGCCGGTGGAGTACAGCGGTGCAAGGTCCGCTCCGCCAATGCCGAGTGGGATGCGGGTGCCGTCGATAAGCGGTTGCGCGTCGACTCTTGCTGGCAGCACGCGCAGGCGTGGCACCGGCGTCTGGATCGCCGCCTGGGCTGCGATGTGTGCGATGTCTTCGGCGCTGGTCAGCGCGACATGCATGACTTTGCCGTCCGGGGTGAGCGCACGTCCCGGCACGGCGGCGAGGCGTTCTTGGGCCTTGCGGTCGATCAGCGAATCCATCGGCTCGGTCAGGCGCATCTCGATGCGGGTGCCGATGAGGTCGCGCACATTCGCGCGCACCGCGTTCCACCGCTGTGTGGTAATCAGCAGGTGCACGCGTGCCGCAGGGCCTTCGGAGGCGATTCGCGCCAAAGGATCACGCAGGTCTTCGAGTTTGGAATCGTTGGCCAGCAACGCATGCCAACCATCGACAACGAGCAGTGTCGCGCGCGAGGCAGGCGCATCCAGGAGTCCGGTGACCTCGTCGATAACACGACGCGTGCGTTCTTCATCCTTCACGTTCGCCACACCCGCCACGTGAGGCAGGGATTCGATGTCGCTGTAGTCGCCGCCGCCAGCGTTGATGATGTAAATCGCCACCTCATCGGTTGTGCGACACAGCGCTTGCTTGGCGACGATCGACCGCACCGCCATCGACTTCCCCGTCTGCGGCGCACCAGCAATGGCGGCATGCCCACCGGCACGGGAAAAGTCCACGGCGAAGGGGACTTGGAGTTGGCGATAGGGCTCGTCGACGAGGGCGATGGTGTCGTCGACAAGCGAAGAAAGCGCGAGAGTATCCGGCAACGGTGGCAGCCAGACCTGGTGGGCGCGCATGCTCCGGGTGGCGGCGACGTCGCGGGCTTTCTCCACAACGGCGTCGAACAGGGTTGTCGAATAGTCGGTATCGGTCACGGTTTGCGGAGCGATTTCTATCTCATCGCCGGTAAACACCCGCACTGTCGGGGTGTCGTCGGAGTGCGACAGCACCTGGCGGGTCAGCGGGCCGGAGACGTAAGAACCCCTAAAGCGAGTGAGTTCCATACCTGACTTGAGGTAACCCGAGCCCGGCTCACTGGGCAGTTCATAGGCATCCGGCACGCCGAGGACTTGGCGCGACTCCCCTGCGGAAAACGTCTTCAACCCGATGCGATACGACAAGTGGGAATCGAGCCCGCGCAGCTTTCCTTCCTCGAGCCGCTGCGAGGCGAGCAACAAGTGCACACCAAGTGAGCGGCCCAGGCGGCCCACCGCGACGAAAAGGTCCGCGAAGTGCGGGTGTTGCGAGAGCAATTCTGAAAACTCATCGACGATGATCACCAGCGACGGCAGTGTGTGCCCGGCGCGGGTGTAGTCGGTGATGTTGGCAAAGTTGCCTGCGGCACGCAGCAGTTCCTGGCGGCGGTTCAACTCGCCGGAGATGGCATCAAACATGCGCTCGACCAGCACGGCCTCGTCTTCAAGGTTGGTGATCACCGCACTGGTGTGGGGCAGGTCCTCGCAGCCGAGGAAGGTTGCGCCGCCCTTGAAGTCCACAAGCACCAAGTTGAGCTCGTCCGGCGAGTGCGTTGCGGCAAGCGCAACAACGATTTCCTTAAGCAGTTCGGACTTACCACTACCGGTAGCTCCGATGCAGAGCCCGTGTGGGCCCATGCCACCGAGCGCTGATTCTTTGAAGTCCAGGTACACCGGCTGCCCATCGGGGGTCGCGCCGATGGGCACGACAAGCTTGTTGCGCATCCCCGGCCACATTGTGGTGGCATCGAGTGCATCCAGGTCCGTAATCCCCAGCATGGCAAGCAGATCGCCCGTGTCTTCACTCGCACCTTCTGGGCGTCGGTAGAACCCGAGGTGGCGAGCGATGAACTCGGCCTGCGCGTCAGTGAACGAGTCCGGAAGGCCGAGTTGCTCCATGCCCTGTTCGGTGACCGCAGCGAGCGTATCGGTGCACACGAGGTGGAAGGCATCCGGGTCCACAAAGTAGTGCTCGTCCGGGTGGACGACAATCACACAGTCGGCGTCGGGGGCGTGGAGGTGCTCCACGGTGGCGTCGATAAGCACCACGCGAAAACGTGCATGTTCCGCGCGAGCGTGCGGCAGCCACTTCGCCCACGCGAATGGCGCGTCGATGCTGATCAACTCGGGCCCATGAAAAAACGCGAGTTGGCACACGATGGAACGCGCCACCTCATGCGCACCGGGACCAGCCAGGGTGACCGCGGGAAATGCATCGAGCTGCACAACAATCGGCATGCCAGGCACGGTGCTTACAGCAGCGACAGTGCGACGAAGACTCACCGCGCACACCGGGTCAAGGTCCTCTGGGCTTCCCGGATCCTCTACATCGACAGGCGTGCACAGCGCACCGCTGCCAGTCCCCAACCGGACGGTCAACGCCAGCGGTGACGCCGCAGTGCGCTCCCAAACCCGCTCCACCGGTGTCGCAGCAACAAGATCTGCCGGAGCCGGGTGCAACCCTGTCGCGTGCGCGCGCTGTTGCGCTGCGTTCGCGCGCGCCTTCCGGGTCAACGCATCCAGGTGGCGCAGGTACACCCGGCGCGTTTCGTTGATATCTCCCTGCCGATCTTGCGGATTGATCATGCCCAACAGTCCGAAAAGCATCATCAGCGGGAAGATCAACATCATTGGGCTCACAGTGCGTCCAGATGTCATCATCAGCGCCATCACCGCACCAACGGCAACCACCATCACAATTGGCAGCAAGATTTTGATCACCGGCTGCGTCTGCGGCTTTTGCGCTGTTGGGACTGGCTCTGCACGCAGTTGTCCTGTTGGCAGTGCCGGCACGTCAGGTGTGCCCGCAGTTGGTGCGAGCACAGCATCGTGGTCTAACCCGAGCATTCGTGGATCCCCCCTTTTCACCCCATGTGGCCACAGTTCCCCCGAACTGTGTTGGGCATAGTGTTGAGCGCAGTGTAGACCATTTGCCCGCCAAAGGGGTACGAAAAGCTGGACTGCAGCGTAACGGTGCGCCATACTGGCCCAAGTTGCGTGGCAAATGGGGGCCACGCGTTGAGACTTCCGGGGGAAGAGTTTTGGTTGCTACTTCGGCGCACCACATTGTGCGCGTAACCGTACGTGTTTCTGTTGCGGCGTTTCACCGCGATATCGATGTCACACTGCCGACATCCTCAACGTTTGCAGAGGTGCTGCCCGAATTGGCGCGTCTTGTGGAACTGCCGCAGATCCACCGCCCGTGGGAAATCTCCACGGCAGGCGGACGCCCACTCGACATGCACACGCCGTTGTACGCGCTCAAGCTTCACGACGGCGCCGTGATCGCCCTGCGCCCCAAAGAACCCATCGCACCTCCCGTGGTACGCGACGCCGCCGACGCCCTCGCGCACGCAGGCCGCAATGCCCGCAGCGTGCGCGGCCTCGACGCCGCCGCAACCCTCGTAGGGTTAGCGTGCATTGCGTTGCTGCTCAGCATGTTTACCCCACCTCCCGCGACCTTCGCCGTCACCGGGTTATGTGCGCTCACCCTCGCTGCTGTTGCGAAATCGCCCGCCGTGTTTGCTGCCGCGCCGTTGTGCCTCGGCTGGGCCGCCGCCACATGGGTCATCGGTGGCGCAGAACCGAACCTGCACAGCACAGACGTTGCTCTTGGCGCACTCGCAGGTGTCGTCACAGCCTTCATCACCGTCGGCATTGGAGTGGCTCTGCGCCTTGCAGGCCCTGCATTGGTGGCGTTTGCTGTCACGGTTGGTGTGCTCAGCGGCATCGGCACGTTAGGCACCTGGCTGCCCGCCGCAAACGCGCCTGCCGCATTATCCGTCCTCACCGGCCTGTTTACGGTTGCCGCCACACCCGGCATCGCCACCCGTGCTGCAGGCCTTGCCGTGGCGCACGTGCCCACCGCCGGCGAAGAATTCGATCGCGCCGACGAATACCAACCAGACGTCGACGCACGCAGCCGAGTCGCCACCACCATCGCCAGCGCAGTCACCGCCGGAATTGCCACAGTGAGCATCCCTGCGCTCCTCCAGATCGGCAGCAGCGGCGGTGCATGGAACTTCGTGTTCTGCACCTGCATCGCTGGCGCACTCGTCGTCTACGCATCGCGCCACCACTGGGCTGCAACCCGCATTGCGCTGATGGCGATAGCACTCGCGGCAGTCATTGCTTCCGCCATCAGCGTTGTGCGTATCGACGACCCGCATCCCGCCCTCATCACCATCGCCGTCCTCACCGCACTGGCAGCTACAACCACCGTGCTGTGGGCCCGGCGCGTACCCGACCTAGAACCGACAACCGTTGTCTGGTTCGAACGTGCCGAAATCGCCGCCCTCATCGCCGTCATCCCACTCGCGGTACACCTCACCGGGGTCTTCGACCTGATTCGAGGGCTGTAACAATGCGCACACGTTCCCTGCCCGCTTCCGCACTGTTGCCACTGATGCTCGCCATGCCTGTACTCTGCGCACCTGCAGCACTCGCGCCGGGCTCGCTTACCTACGCCTCCGCCCAAGACATCGCCTGCGCCGTGCCTTCGGCAGCACAACCACCAGGTGAGACACCTGCGGAGCTCCACGAGCTCCGTCGCTTCGCCACCGGAGCCGGCGTGCGCGTCGCCGTCATCGACACTGGCGTCGCTCCACACCCGGAACTTAATCACCTGCGCCCCGGAGCCGACTTTGTCGGCGACAACGCGCTTGCGGACTGCGACAGCCACGGCACCGTCGTCGCCGGCGTCATCGCTGGGCGCACGCTCGGCATCGCACCAGATGCGGAGATCCTCGCGGTGCGCCAAACGTCAGCCCATTACCGCGGTGGCCGCGGCCAATCTGTCGCGGGGGACCTTGAGACGCTCGCCTCTGCAATCAACAACGCGCTCGACGAGGGGGCGCGCGTGCTCAACGTCTCTGTCGTGTCCTGTGTGGACCCGGGGCTTGCCTCGCGCATCGACCTCAATGGGCTGCGCGGCGCGTTGCACCGTGCCGAGGCCGACGGCGCAGTCGTCGTCGCCGCATCCGGCAACACCAGCGCCGATTGTGAACCAGGCTTTAGCGTGATCCCAGCTCTGTTTCCCACGGTGCTTGCTGTGGGGGCTCGCGAGGACACCCACACGCTCGCGTCATACTCCTTGCCAGCGGAAATCTCCGCAGCCGGTCTTGTCCCACACGCGCTCGCATCCAGCGGCAACGGCTGGGCCGACGGCACGCTCACCCGCGACGGGTCACGCCCCTACGTTGGAACCAGCTTCGCCGCACCGGTAGTCAGTGGTGCGGCCGCGTTACTCATGCAGCGCTACCCCGGCATCACGCCGGACCACGTGCGCACGCTCATCACCGCCGCAGCACAACACGGCGGCGGCGCCATCACCCCGCACAACGTGATCAGCCAACTCACCCCGGACGACATCGCGCCACGGGACACCGTCACCGTGGCCCCAACAGAGCGCACCGCCTCCTTGGCCGCGAAACGGTTCAGCAGTGTCGGCCTCGGCGCAGTTGTGTTCGCTCTACTGGGCGCCCTTGCGCTGTGCGCTGCTAGTACGTGGCGGTCAAAGCCGCAGCCCGGGTCAGCTCCTCGCCCTCCGGCAAGAGGCTGACAATCTCCCAAGGCACGCGCTCGACATGCACCGCACCCACCGTGGCAAGTGTTTCCGCATCGGGTGCACGGTGGCGCAACCCGTTGCTCGCCACGACGTGGAAGCCATGGCCGGAATCCACACCGATCGAGCCATCCGCAAGCCCCGCAAAGTGTGTCGCCACCGACGCCCCAGACAGCGCAATCGCCGAAGCATCACCGGATCGCACTGCGCCGTACCGTGCTGCACCAGCGTGTTCTGTACCGTCGTGTTTTATACCGTCGTGTTCTGTACCGGACTGCACCGCGCCACCACGGTCCTGGTCCACGCATACCGTCTGCTGCACCGGGTCAACCCACTGCGGGCGACGCTCTGGAATCGTCAGCCCTAAGTCCCCGTCCTGATACGTGGCTAACTGTTCGCGGCCGATGCTGCGTTGCTTCGCGCCAGCATCCAACAGCACTGCCTGCTGCACCTCACTGAGCGGCTCGATTCTCCCGTTGAACAGCGCCCACGCACCGCTCTCAGCGACCAATACTTCTGGCAGCCGGTCGGGCGCAGGTACTGATACCGGTGGCAATTCCTTCAGCGCCGTCATCACCTGCAACGGTGGCTCCCACATCGGAGTGGTGTGCCCGACCCCCAACGCACGGCGCACAATACGCCCCTGCGGGGACGCCGCATCAGGCAGCAACTGTCTGCCCTCACCAGTCACCAACCATTGGCGGGTGCCGTCGGTGGCCAGCACGGTATCGTCGCCAAGCAAAGGCTCCGGACGCTGCCCCGCAACCACCGTCACACGGCCCGGCACCGCACACACCGACCATGCAGCATCAACCGCACCCTCCGGCGCAAACATCGCCGGCGCAGCCACAATGCCCACCGGAACGCCACGTGGCATCGCCGCCAAATGCTCATCACCCACCCGCGACGGATCAGCCGCCGCACCAGCAATCAAGCGTGCAGAAGAAAGATTGGTCACCGGATGAACAGTGTCATCAACACGCACATACAGCGTGCCGTCCGACGCCCGCAGAATCGGGGCATCCCCCGGATCTGCATTCGGACGCATCCACGCAAACAACCCCATCACCCCGGCGATCATCACCACCGCAGCAACACCAAACACCGTGGCGCGATGGCGCGCCGACAACGGGTCATGAATCATCCGGATATCCCCGAACAACAACCCATGCTCCATACGACGGCGCATGAACTGGTGGCCCGAAACCTGGGCACGTGTAGTAGGCAAAAGTTTCGCCATAATTCCCCCTCCCCCGAGTAAGTACTCAACAGGCTACAGCCTTAGCACCCCGCGCGCATCTACCAGGCGGCTACACCGGCATCTTCAAGCTCGTAAAGCTCATCCGAGCCGTGGTCCTGTCCGTCTTTGCGCATCGCCCGCAACTGGGCGGTGGAGAACTCGCTGTTGACCGCAAACACCGACGTCGTGCCCTTGCGATACACCGGCGTCACCCCGTTTGACGCCCAGAACGCCCGCAGCATCGGATACTGCGGTTTCTGGTCCGCCCAAAACGACCCCGGGCTGAGCACAAAGAACCGTACGTTCAAGTCCTTCAGCGCCTGCTCCACCACTTCGCCGTTGTCTTCTCCGATGAAGTCCGCGTGCTGGAAAACTGTGTCGTGCGCTGAGCCAATCCCGCCGGTCGGCCATAGGTAATGGCGGGAAACCGACGGCAACCCGTTGTAGGCATACATCCACGAATATCCATCCGCAGGATCACCCATGATCGTGCCTTCCCACGCTGCGTCCTGGGTCGCCAACCAGTCAAACACCTGGAGGTCATCCGCGCTTACCATCCGTCCGCTTTGGCGCGGGGTAGCAAACGCGTCCTGTGCACCAGCCTCAGTGTGGTTGCGTACCTGTGGCACCGCCGCAGACCCGGCGATCACCGCCACCGCGATCGACGCCAGCACCGTGGCTCGCTGCCCCGTACCGGTTCGTGCTGCGAGTGGAGCGAAGGTGACAAGGCGGATAATCACAGCAATGCCGATGGCGGCCGCTGCCCACACGCACATCACCACCGGCATGATCAGCCGGTGCCCCGTGCTGTAGTGCAGGTTGCCCACCATGGCCAGTACATCGCCCCACGCGTTATCGAATGGTGTGAGCGCATTTGCGGTCACCGCAAGCGAAACCACATACAACAGCACAGGCCACACCTGGCCACGCCACAGCACCAACGCCAGCGCGCCTGCACCGGCGAGCCACAGCATCACCGTCGGGTCGAAGTCCGGGAAAAACTGAGAGACGTGCCGGGTGTCCATCCGAAACGCACTCCCCCACGCGCCGCCGCGGCCTAGTTTCTCCTGCGGCGCCCACGAGGCAACCTCACTCGCCTGGTCCGACCCCGCCAGCACTTGGGGCAAAAACACGAGCGTTGCCGCGGCTGCCGGGAGTGCCATCCACACCGTATCGCTGCAACGCGAGCGCACCGGGCGAACCAGCAGCGACGTCGCCCACGCAAAGATGACGCCGAGTACCACCACGGTCACCGCAGCCGGGTGTGTGCACAACACGCCAAGGAACCCGATCGCAGCAGGCAGCGCACCCGCATGCCGTGCCGGAACTTCAAGGAACTGCCAAACCACGATGCCGGTCAGGGTCATCGCAAACAGGTACGGCCACATCCCCACGTAGTCGGGCACCCACAGCAGCTGCGGGGCCGCGTACGCCATGATCGCGGCAAACGCGGCGGCAATCTGCGCGGTGAGCCCAGTCGAGCGCATAAACGCGAACACCAGACTCACCATGGTCAGCGGCAGTGCCACCGCTGGCAGCACCGTCGACGCGATGTTGACCGCCCGAATCGGCTCAAGACCAGCAGCCTCCGCAAAGAGAGCAACACCCGCGTGGAATCCCGATGGGTAGAACAGCCGCGCGTGCGTTTCGAAGTTCTGCAGCTCGCCCATGCGTGTCGACGACGCCACGCCCGTCTCCATCACAAACCGCACCGCATTCGCATGCCACTGCGAATCCCACCCCTGGACGATGTTGTCCGCACCGTTGGGCATCTGAGCCAACCACGACAGCCGGTCCGTAA
Organism: Corynebacterium sp. HMSC067D03; assembly: GCF_001811185.1. Classification (NCBI taxonomy): domain Bacteria; kingdom Bacillati; phylum Actinomycetota; class Actinomycetes; order Mycobacteriales; family Corynebacteriaceae; genus Corynebacterium; species Corynebacterium sp. HMSC067D03. The sequence continues at coordinate 103,884 of NZ_KV803804.1, read as the reverse complement.
CTGCCATCCACGCCGCGACCGCTACCCCGACAAACGGAATGCCCCAGTGCGTCCACTCCACCTTGCCGGGAAAAAGCGCACGGCGCCACGGCACATCACCACCGCGGCGGGCCTTGCGCGCAAACGCATAGCGCCACCCGCCAGCCACCGCGAGGGCAAGCACCATGCTCACCCCGAACGTCCACAGGTTAAACGGCGCACTAGTCACGCCCCACATCCACGACGACACTCCGATAACACCGAAGGTCACCGGCAGCGCCGTGGTCACCGCTGCAGGAACTCGGAGGCCTGCAACCCACGCCACCAGGAATCCGGGAAGCAGGAAAAACACAACTGCAAACCATGCTGCGGCTGCTGTGGTCATCGCACCTCCCAGATTGTCAGTAACCCAAGCATGCTACATCTCGCGACGCGCGCGGGTAGCTTCGGCGCGGGCAGCTAACTCAGAATCAGCGGGATACTCAACGCCGACCAACGTCAGGCCACGAGCGGGAGCGAGTGGGACTTCGGGCGCGCGTTCGTCGCGAAGCAAGAGCTCCTTTGGCCAGTCACTCCCCCGGCGGCCCTCCCCGACGGTTAAACACGTCGCGGTCAGCGCGCGAACCATATTCCAGCAAAACGCATCCGCAACAATGCGCGCTTCGTACACGGTGTCCTCGACCTGCGACCACTCGAAAGAATGCACGTCGCGGATCGTGGTGGCATGCTCCTTCGGGCGGCAAAACGCCGCAAAGTTGTTCAAGCCCACAAGCGCATCGGCACACGCCTGTGTCGTCTCAAGGTCGATAGGTTTTGGCCACACCGCCGTATCGCGCGCCCGTGTTGGCAACGCACCTGCCGGATGCGTAGTCACCCGATATACGTAGGTGCGAGCCAACGCCGAGAAACGCGCGTCAAACCCCTCTGGCGCTTCCACGACATTAAATACGCGGACGTCTTCCGGGAGCAGTTTTGCTAATCGACGAACCAACCGTCCCGGGTCCCCCTCAATCGAACGCTGATCAAGGCTGCTGCGAGGAATATCCACATGGGCGGTCTGTCCCGAGGCATGGACTCCTGCGTCGGTGCGTCCAGCGACGGTAAGGGAGACGCTACTACGCAGCACGAGGCTCAACGCCTCTTCGATGGTCTGTTGGACTGTGCGGATGCCGCTTTTCTGGCGCGCCCAACCGTGAAAATCGGTGCCATCGTAGGCGATATCCAAACGCAGCCGCATCGTCTCATCCATGGCGATCAATCTTATCTGGGCAATACAAAACGCCCAGCTACACGGGGTAGCTGGGCGTTACGCGAGGAAGGAAGTGAGTTTACTTCTCTTCCTCAGCAGCGGTCTCCTCTGCCGGAGCCTCGGTGGTCTCCTCTGCCGGAGCCTCCTCAGCCTTGGCCTCCTCAGCCTGGCGGGATGCAGCTGCGCGTGCAGCGCGGGTTGCCTCGGTGGTAACGGTCTCCTCGAGCACCAGGGAAATCTGGGTCATCGGAGCGTTGTCACCGGAGCGGTTCGGGAGCTTGATGGAGCGGGTGTAGCCGCCCTCACGGTTCTCGAACTTCGGCGCGAGCTCGTTGAACAGGTAGTTAACAACCTGCTTGTTCGGCAGCTCAGCGAGGACTGCGCGGCGGTCAGCCACAGTGCCCTTCTTCGCCTTGGTGATCAGCTTCTCAGCGTACGGACGCACGGCGCGTGCCTTAGCGTCCGTCGTCTTGATAGCGCCGTTCTCGAAGAGGGACTGCGCCAGGTTGGCCAGAATGTGCTTCTGGTGCGAGGCGGACCCTCCGAGGCGGGCACCCTTCTTGGGGGTAGGCATATTCGAACTCCTCGTATGCGGTTAGTTGAGCGCGTGCTCTGTTGTGTTACTCGGTCTCGTCCGCGCCGTCGTCCACGAAATCGCCAGTTTCGGCGTCGTAGCCTTCGAGCTGGGTCGGGTCGAAATCTTCCGGAGCGTCCTTCAAGGTCAGGCCCAGGTTAGCGAGCTTGATCTTGACCTCGTTGATCGACTTCTGGCCGAAGTTGCGGATGTCCAGCAGGTCGGTCTCGCTGTACTCAGCAAGCTCGCCCACGGTGTGGATCTCCTGACGCTTCAGGCAGTTGTAGGAACGAACAGAGAAGTTCAGGTCCTCGATCGGCGTGGAGTACGCAGCGATGTACTCGGACTCCTGAGCCGACGGGCCGATCTCGATGCCCTCTGCAGCGGTGTTGAGCTCACGAGCCAGGCCGAAGAGCTCCACCAGGGTGGAACCAGCCGACGCGAGCGCGTCACGTGCGGTCATCGAGTTCTTCGTCTCAACGTCGATGATGAGCTTGTCAAAGTCGGTGCGCTGCTCAACACGAGTTGCCTCAACCTTGTAAGCAACACGGGTCACCGGCGAGTAAATCTGGTCGACCGGGATACGGCCGGCCTCTCCACCGGAGTTCGGCATAGCCGGGACGTAGCCACGGCCGCGCTCGACAACAAGCTCCATCTCCAGGCGTGCCTGCTCGTTAAGGGAGGCGATGTGCAGATCCGGGTTGTGGATCTCCACGCCTGCCGGTGGCTCGATGTCACCTGCGGTGACGTCGCCCGGCCCCTCGACTGCAAGCTGCATGACTACCGGCTCGTCAAAGTCGGAAGACAGCACGAGGTCCTTGATGTTGAGGATGATCTCGGAGACATTCTCCTTGACACCGTTGATCGTGGTGAACTCGTGGAGCACACCGTCGATCTTGATGGACGTCACGGCTGCGCCCGGGATGGACGACAGCAGCGTGCGACGCAGGGAGTTGCCCAGGGTGTAACCGAAACCAGGCTCGAGCGGCTCGATGACGAACTTCGAGCGGTTGGTATCGATGTACTCCTCGGTCAATTCAGGACGCTGAGAGATGAGCATGAACTTCTCCTTTGGCTCCCGCTATATGAAGCCGGTAGGGACTGATATGGAAGATTCCGTGCACCGTGGACGGCGCGCGGGGTGAAGCAAACGTGTGAAAGTTTACTTCGAGTAAAGCTCGACGATGAGCTGCTCCTGCAGCGGCACCTCGATCTGAGCGCGCTCGGGCAACTGGTGCACGAGGATGCGCAGGGTGTCCGGAACGACCTGCAGCCAAGCCGGAACGACAGCGTCCAGGAGGTTGTCCTGAGCCTCTTCGAACCACAGCATGTTGCGGGACTTCTCACGGACGTCGATGATGTCGTACTGCGTTACCGCGAACGACGGAACGTCGATGCTCTTGCCGTTGACCGTGAAGTGGCCGTGGGACACGAGCTGACGTGCCTGACGGCGGGTCTTAGCCAGACCAGCACGGTAGACAACGTTGTCCAGACGGGACTCCAGCAGGATGAGCAGGTTGTCGCCGGTCTTGCCCGGACGACGGTTCGCTTCTTCGTAGTAGCGACGGAACTGCTTCTCCATCACGCCGTAGGTGAAGCGAGCCTTCTGCTTCTCCTGCAGCTGGAGCAGGTACTCGGATTCCTTGATGCGAGCGCGACCAGCCTGCCCCGGAGGGTACGGGCGACGCTCGAAGGACATGTCGCCGCCGACGAGGTCGACGCGGAGGCGACGGGACTTACGGGTAGCAGGGCCGGTGTAACGAGCCATGTCTCTTTACCTCTTTTCCTTTCAGCCTTAAACGCGACGACGCTTCGGCGGACGGCAGCCGTTGAACGGCTGAGGCGTCACGTCGGAGATCGAAGACACCTCCAGGCCGGCAGCCTGGAGCGAACGGATAGCGGTCTCGCGGCCGGAGCCCGGACCCTTGACGAAAACGTCGACCTTCTTCATGCCGTGGTCCATTGCCTTGCGGGCAGCGTTCTCTGCAGCCATCTGCGCAGCGAACGGCGTGGACTTACGGGAGCCCTTGAAGCCAACGTGGCCGGAGGACGCCCAGGAGATGACGTTGCCCTGCGGGTCCGTGATGGACACGATGGTGTTGTTGAAGGTGGACTTGATGTATGCGTGGCCTGCGGCCACGTTCTTCTTGACGATGCGACGTCCGCGACGTGCACCGGAACGAGTCTGAGTAGCCATAGGTTACTTCTTCTTTCCTGCGATGGTCTTCTTCGGGCCCTTGCGGGTACGCGCATTGGTCTTGGTGCGCTGGCCGCGGACAGGCAGGCCACGACGGTGGCGCATGCCCTGGTAGGAGCCGATTTCGATCTTGCGGCGGATGTCTGCCTGAACCTCGCGGCGCAGGTCGCCCTCGACGGTGTAGGAGGACTCAATCGCGTCACGCAGAGCGGAGAGCTGGTCATCGCTCAGATCGTCCGTGCGCAGGTCCGGAGAAATGCCCGTCTTCTCGAGCAGTTCCTTGGATCGGGTTGCACCGATGCCATAGATGTAGGTGAGAGCGATCTCCATGCGCTTATTGCGCGGGAGATCAACACCAGCTAGACGTGCCATGAGGTACGTACCTTTCGGGTTGTTACGGTGGTTTTCTCCCCACCCGTCCACGTCAACCAACGCTTTATCCGGACCGCGCCGGAGGATGGGTTGGGATTACACGCGGCTCCAGCCACCGTGGCCGGAGGTAAACGACCCACTATGAGCAGGTCTGGGTGAGGAGGCTGAAATGCTTACTTGTAGCGGTAAGTGATACGCCCGCGTTCCAGGTCGTAGGGAGAGAGCTCCACCACGACACGGTCCTCAGGGAGGATGCGGATGTAGTGCTGGCGCATCTTGCCACTGATGTGGGCGAGAACCTCGTGCCCATTGTCGAGTTCGACACGGAACATGGCGTTCTTCAGGGGCTCGACGATGCGGCCCTCAACCTCGATTGCGCCTTCTTTTGCCATACACTCCACTTCCTACACTGCCCGCAAATGTGCAGGCAGAAACGTTTTCTTACCGTGACAGTCGGTACCTGCCAACACTTCGTGGCAGCACCGCTGGACTACTTTATCCGCTCACCTGCGAAAACGCAAAAGGCCCCAGCATTTCGCCGGGGCCAATATGCAACAAAGATGCCTAGTAGACGTAGACCTTGTCACCGATCTGCAGATCGTTGAAGTAGCGCTGTGCATCTCCGCGGTACATGCGGATGCAGCCGTGGGACAGGATGCTCGGGTCCCCTTCGTGGAACGCGATGCCGTTGTAGGTGAAGTACGTGGCGTACGGCATTGGAGCGTTGCCGAACTCCCAGGAGATCTCGTCCTTGACCTTACGGTTGACGTAGAAGGTGCCGCGCGGCGTCTCGTAGCCCGGTCGGCCCGGACCAATCAGGCCCGACTGGTAGTACATGACACCGTTGTTCTGCAGCCAGGAACGGCGACCATCAATGTCAATGCAGGCCTTGGCATCGGCCGGGCACGGACCGTAGTCAAAGCCAGCACGCGGGTTCGGAGCCGGAGCAGGAGCTGGTGCCGGAGCGGGAGCCGGCTTCGGTGCAGGCTTCGGCTTCGGGGTCTTCTCGGCGATGAGTCCGGGGAAGAAAACCTCCACGATCTCGTCGATACGCTGCTTCGCCTTCGCCGGCAGATCCGGGCTGATATTCGCCAACCCGTCTGCCTGCAAGCGCAGGTTGTTGCGAAGATCCCAAGCTGCATCCCGTGCAGACTTATCCAGGTTTGCAAACGCGGTGTTTGCCGACGAGGACAGCGCATCAAGGCTGGAGGTTGCAACCGGATTCGGGGCCGGAGCAGGCGCTGCCTGCGCAGTCACAGGTGCGGCGAGCGTAGCGACGACACCAAAACCGGCGGCAAACGTAATTGCACGTCGCTTCAACGGCGACTGCTTTGCATGGCGAGGACGGTAAGACATGCCGGAAGTATAACCGTATAGCTATGAATCACGCATCGACGCGCCAGCCGTTTATACGCGCGGAGTAAGAATTCGTGGTCCCTGAGCGGTCGCCGCCACGGTGTGTTCCCAGTGTGCTGCCGGCGAGCCATCGAGGGTGGTAACCGTCCATTCGTCGTCAAGTACGCGCGTGTCGTAGCCACCACCCAGGATCAACATCGGCTCGATCGCCAACACCGAACCTTCCTGAATCACAGGACCCCGATTCGGCTTGCCCTCATTGGCCAGGTACGGGTCTTCGTGCATCGTGCGGCCAATTCCGTGCCCGCCGTAGCCATCCACAATGCCGAGCTCAACGCCGAAACGCTCCTCGGCGGCGTAGGTTGCCAACTCCAACGCGTGAGACACGTCAGTGAGCTTGTTGCCCGGAACCATGGCTTTCAGACCTTCTGCGAGCACCCACTCGGTTGCGCGGTTGAGCGCGTCCACATCCGGTGCAAGTTCACCGATACCGAACGACCAGGCACTGTCCCCTACCCAACCGTTGAACGTCGCGCCGCAGTCGATGGAAACCAGGTCCCCTTCTTTGAGCACCACGTCAGCGGATGGAATGCCATGGACCACCACATCGTTGACCGACGCACAAATCGAGCCAGTAAAACCGTGGTATCCGAGGAAGGTCGGCACCGCGCCATGGTCGCGAATGACGGTTTCCGCCACCTTGTCAAGGTCAAGCGTGCTGACACCCGGCTTTGCCGCAGCACGGACCTCCTGCAGCGCGACACCGACAATGCGGCCGGCTGCCTCCATCGCATCGAGTTCGTCGGGGGTTTTGGCGGCAATCTTGCGTTTGCGGAATGCCATAGCGGGGTGCTCCTTTGTGGTGGTCGTCGATAAGCAAAAGCGAAAGGCCGGTGCGAACACCGGCCTTGAGCGTATTCGGGCTACTTGCCCAGCTGCGCCATGGCGCGCTGGTTGATCTCGTCGACGTCGCCCACAGCGTCGATAGAAATGATCTCCTCACCGTAGTGATCGATCAGCGGTGCGGTCTCATCGCGGTACACGGCGAGACGGGTGCGGATGGTCTCCTCGTTGTCGTCTGCACGACCACGGGCGAGCATGCGCTCCACGACAACGTCCTCATCAACAACGAAGTTGAGCACGCCGTCGAGCTTCTCGCCCTTCTTCGCCAGTAGGTCGGTCAGGATCTCAGCCTGCTCCACCGTGCGCGGGAAGCCGTCCAGCAGGAAGCCGTCCTTCGCGTCGTCCTGGTTCAGGCGATCCTCAACCATGCGTGCGGTGACATCGGTCGGCACAAGCTTGCCGGCGTCGATGTAGCTCTTTGCCTCAACACCGAGCGGGGTGCCCTCGCCAATGTTGGCGCGGAACAGATCACCGGTGGAGATGTGCGGAACACCGAGCTTTTCGGAAAGGATAGCGGCTTGGGTGCCCTTGCCGGCACCGGGAGGGCCAAGGAGAACGAGACGCATTATCGCAGAAGTCCTTCGTAGTTGGATTGCAGAAGCTGGGATTCAATTTGCTTAACCGTGGTCAGGGCCACGGAAACCATAATCAGGATGGCCGTACCGCCAAACGCGCTCATACCCATCCGGCCGGAGCCGGTGATACCGGCGTCCATTGCCAGGTTCGGCAGCACTGCGATCAGCGCGAGGTAAATCGCGCCGACGAACAGCAGGCGGTTCATGACGAACGCGAGGTATTCAGCAGTCGGACGGCCCGGACGGATACCCGGGATAAAGCCACCGTACTTCTTCATGTTCTCTGCCTGATCGACCGGGTCATACTGGATCGACACATAGAAGTAGGAGAAGAAGATGATCATCACGACGTAGGTGAGGATGTACTGCCACGAACCCGGGTTCTGCAGCCATGCCATCACGTGGTTCATCCACCAGTTGTCCGGCGGAGTCGGGTTATTCATGGTCACGATCTGTGTGATCAGAACCGGCACGTACATCAGCGACGAGGCGAAGATGACCGGGATAACGCCAGCCTGGTTGACCTTCAGCGGCAAGTAGGTGGAAGAGCCACCGTACTGGCGACGACCCACCATGCGCTTGGCGTACTGCACCGGGATGCGACGCTGGCCCTGCTCAATGAAGACAATGCCGACGACCAGCGCAACAAGCGCGAGGATGACGAGGATCAGCGTCAAGGCACCGGAGTTCTGGAGGATGAACGCACCCTCGGACGGGATCTGGGTTGCGATACCCGCAAAGATGAGCAGGGACATACCGTTGCCCACGCCCTTTTCAGTGATGATCTCGCCGAGCCACATGATGAGCACCGCACCGGAGGTCATCACAAGGATCATCATGATCAAGGTCCAGACATTGCGGTCTTCCACCAGCACCGGCATTCCCTGGCCGAGCAGCTGCTCGCGGTCTGCCAGCGCGACGATACCTGCGGACTGCAGCAACGCCAGCGCCACCGTGAGGTAGCGGGTGTACTGCGTCATCTTCGCCTGGCCGGACTGGCCTTCCTTCTTCAGCTCCTCGAACTTCGGGATCACGACAGTGAGCAGCTGCACGATAATCGACGCCGTAATGTACGGCATGATGCCGATCGCGAAGATCGACAACTGCAGCAGTGCACCACCGGAGAACAGGCCAATGATGGAGAACATCGTGGCACGGTCACCCTGGGCAACCTCTTCGAGTCGCTGGTTGATCAACGCGTAATCAACGCCCGGGGACGGGATCTGGGCACCTACGCGGTACAGAATCATCAGCGCAAGGGTGATCAAGATCTTCTTGCGAAGGTCAGGATCCTTAAACGCTTGAGCAATTGCGGACACATAGCCTCCTGGCTTCCACCTGAACCGCGGCGGAAGGTAGTGGATAGTGCAGCGCCGACTCGTGCATGAAGGCACACAAAACGGGCCGTCGCCGTGTTTGACCCCACTACCCTAGCAGCTGTGCTTAAAAAGTTGATACTCACGGTCGACTTTACCGCTACAGCACAGCGAAAACCCCCACACCGGACAGTGATTGTCCAGTATGGGGGTTATCTCAAGCGCGGAAAGCGTTACGCTTTCGGCTCTTTACGCGTCCTTCGGAGCGCGCTTGGAGAACTCGACGACGGTGGCGGAACCGCCAGCAGCCTTGAGCTTCTCCTCAGCGGACTTGGAGAACTTGTTTGCGGTGACGTTGAGTGCGACGTTGATGTCGCCCTCTGCCAGCACCTTCACCGGCTGCTTCGGGCGAACGAGGCCCTTAGCGACGATGTCGGCAACTGCAATGTCGCCACCCTGCGGGAATGCTTCCGCGAGGTCCGCGACGTTGACCACCTGGTACTCGACGCGGTTCGGGTTCTTGAAGCCCTTGAGCTTCGGCAGACGCATGTGCAGCGGCATCTGGCCACCCTCGAAAGCAGCGGAAACCTGCTTACGAGCCTTGGTGCCCTTGGTACCGCGGCCAGCGGTCTTGCCCTTGGAGGCCTCACCGCGACCAACGCGGGTCTTGGCCTTGTTGGCGCCCTCTGCCGGGCGCAGATCATGGAGCTTGATGATGTCAGCCATGTTTTATCTACTCCCCTGCAACTTCTTCGACGGTGACGAGGTGACGCACCTTGAGGATCTGGCCGCGGGTAGCAGCGTTGTCCTTCTTCACCACGGACTGACCGATCTTGCGCAGACCGAGAGCCTCGAGGTTCTTGCGGGTCACCGGCTTCTCACCGATCTTGCCGTGGTGCAACGTAATCTTCAGTGCCATTGTTCTTAGGCCTCCTGTCCTGCGCGAGCGCGCAGCATACGTGCCGGGGCAACGTCCTCGACAGCCTTACCGCGCTTCGCTGCGACCTCTTCCGGACGCACGAGCTGCTTCAGGCCGGCAACGGTGGCCTGAACCACGTTGAGGGCGTTGTCGGAACCGAGGGACTTAGCCAGGATGTCCTGGACACCAGCGGCCTCGAGCACCGGACGGACTGCGCCACCGGCGATCACACCGGTACCCGGAGCAGCCGGGCGGAGCATGACGATACCGGCGGCTTCTTCAGCCTGAACCGGGTGAGGAATGGTGCCACCGATCATCGGGACGCGGAAGAAGTTCTTGCGAGCCTCTTCTGCACCCTTCTGAATTGCGGCGGGAACTTCCTTCGCCTTGCCGTAGCCAACGCCGACCATGCCTTCACCGTCGCCGACGACGACGAGAGCGGTGAAGGACATGTTGCGGCCACCCTTAACGGTCTTGGCAACACGGTTGATGGTGATGACGCGCTCGATGTACTTATCGCGCTCGTCGTTCTGGTTGCGACGGTCGTCGCGACGGCCACGGCCGCCGCGGTTACCGCGGTCGTTGTTGTTCTGGTTGTCGGCGGAGCGCCCGCCGTCACGCCGTTCACGTTCGGCCATTACGCGATCCTTCCGTTGATGGTGATGTTTGCCGTGATCATTAGAACTTCAGACCACCTTCACGAGCAGCTTCAGCCAGGGCCGCAACGCGGCCGTGGTACTTGTAGCCACCACGGTCGAAGACGATCTGCTCGATGCCTGCTGCCTTGGCACGCTCAGCGACGAGCTGGCCAACCTTTGCGGCCTTCTCCTTCTTGTCGCCCTCCAGGTTGCGCACGTCTGCCTCGATGGACGACGCAGAAACCAGGGTGTGGCCTGCGAGGTCGTCGATGACCTGGACGTGGATGTGGCGAGACGAGCGGTGCACAACGAGACGCGGGGTCTCCGGGGTGCCACGCAGGGTCTTGCGGATGCGGTAGTGGCGACGTGCGCGGGCCTCGCGGCGGCGGGACGAGATGTCCTTGCCCACCGGGGTGCGCTTGGTGTTCTCTGCAGTATTGCTCATGATTACTTACCCGTCTTTCCGACCTTGCGGCGGACCTGCTCGCCGGCGTAGCGGATGCCCTTACCCTTGTACGGGTCATCCTTACGCAGACGGCGGATGTTTGCCGCAATCTGGCCAACCTGCTGCTTGTCAGTGCCTTCGATGGCGAACTTGGTGTTGCCATCGACGGAGAACGTGACGCCTTCCGGCGCCTCAATCAGGATCGGGTGCGAGTAGCCGAGGGAGAACTCAAGGTCCTTGCCCTTCTGCTGCACGCGGTAACCGACGCCGAAGATCTCCATGTTGATCTTGTAGCCCTCAGTCACGCCGATGATCAGGTTGTTGATCAGCGAGCGGGTCAGGCCGTGCAGCGAACGGCTGTCACGGTGATCGTCCGGACGGGACACCACGACTTCGTTGTCTTCGACGGAAGCGGTGATCGGCTCCGGCATCTCGAGGTCCATGGTGGCCTTCGGGCCCTTGACCTCAACACGCTGGCCGTCGATCTTCACCTCGACGTTGTTCGGGATTGCGATGGGTGCATTACCTACACGCGACATAGTCTTTTCAACCTCCCCTTACCAGACGTAAGCGAGGACTTCCCCGCCTACACCCTTCTCTTGAGCCTGGCGGTCGGTCAGCAGGCCGTGGGACGTGGAGATGATTGCCACGCCCAGGCCACCGAGCACCTGAGGCAGGTCGTTGGACTTGGCGTACACGCGCAGGCCCGGCTTGGACACGCGGCGCAGACCAGCGATGGAAGCCTCGCGGGTCGGGCCGTACTTGAGGTTGAGCGTCAGCGATTTGCCAACCTTCTCGTCCTCAACTTTGTAATCTTCGATGTAGCCTTCCTGCTTCAAGATCTCAGCAATAGCTGCCTTGAGCTTGGAGGACGGCATAGACACGGTGTCGTGCTGCGCAGTTGTTGCGTTGCGCACGCGCGACAGCATGTCCGCAATCGGATCTGTCATGGTCATTGTGGTGACCGTTTCCTTTCTCGTTGCGGTTCCCTAAACCCACCTGACCCTTTTCAAGGTCGCGTTTTCCGCATGGTCTATCGGGGGCTACTCAACGCTGCCCACACTCAGTAGCGTGGGCCGCTCGCCGCCTCCCTTGCACGCGGTCCGCATCTTGGCGAGGGGCCTGCAACAAAGTTGGATGTTCAAATGTTTCTCTCGGCTTGGCACGCCGAAATCTCGGCGCACAAGTCCGATCGACCAAGTTACCTGCTTGTTCGCTCAGAACCAAATTGCTTAACGACGACACCTAGCCCCCGTCAGCATCTCCCGACACCGAATTGATCAGAACGGCAGCGCCGCCCTGGACTTCACCCGTGTTTGGCCGAGGTCTGAATTCTCTCCCGCGGCGTGTCCGCTGAGGTACGCACCTGGGTCGAACGAGCGGTTGGTTTGGTGCGCGGAGAGCACAAAGCCCTGCTCTTCGGCGAATTTGGAGCGGGCTTGCTCGGCCTTTGCGGCGTCGTCGACAAGCACAAGCGCATATTCGCTATCCCCCTTTGCTGCGCCCTCTTCAGCTTTCATCAGACGTTTGCCGATGCTTGTCGCGAACCCCTGCATAAACGACCGACGCATCACCACGACCGATTCCCCGAAGTTGGTGGCGCGGATCTTTTGTGATTCTGCAAGCATCACCGGCAACAACAGCGCGTAGAGCATGTCCACCCGGTCGAGGTGTCGCTGAAGGCCAAAAATGTCTGCGTCCTTGACGCGCGTGGAGTTATACACCCGCTGCGTAAAGCCCGTGCAGTGCAACGACCTCGCGATGGAGTGCAGCAGCGTTGCCTGCATATCGGTGTAGGCGCCACGGAACGTGTAGGCGCGGTGGCCTACGTTGTCGCCAGCATCGGGACTTGCAAGATCGCGCTCGTCGTAGCCGTACTGTGCCATCAGCTCGAATGCTCGGGCATAGAACGCGTCACCCTCCGGTGTCCCTTCCCTGTCGTTGGCTTGGTTGAGTAGTTTTTGTACTCGTTGTTTGATCTTTTCTTCGGTACGCATCTGACGCACCCACCCCTTCCCCATTGCTGTTTGGATGTGTGCCTGTAGTTATAACGAACTCGCACGACATGTCCGTTTCAGCTTGTGGAATTTGCAATTTCCGCCCTGTGGATAACTTCTCTTTGCGCAGGTTGTAGCGCTGCGACGACACCCCTCCGTCCCGCTTGCACCCTAAGCGCTAGCATCGTTGCAATGAGCAGGACCAAGCGCAGTTTCGCCGTCACAAAGATTTCCGCTAGCGGCACCCGCGACACGCGCGCGGGCCAAGTGGAAGTGGAAGAACCACTCGAGGTGCGCGCCGGTGGCCGAGAGGTCGCTCAGTTGTTTCGCACCCCGGGCCACGACATCGAACTCGCCCACGGTGTGCTCCTGACGCAGGGCCTCATTACCACCCCTAAAGACGTCATTACCGCCCGCTATTGCGAAGGTGCCATCGGCGGCGAAAACACCTACAACCTGCTCGATATCGAGCTTTCCTACCCTGCTGCACCGCAGTTCATCGACCCAATCCCATCCCAGTCCTGTGGTATTTCCGCCGAGCAGCGCGTACGGGAGTTGGCGGTCCGCCTGAACGTGCGCAGCGAGTTCGCCCCTATTGATCAGGATGCGATCTTCGCCTTGCCAGAACGTCTCAACCAGGCGCGTCGTCGCGACCTGCCCACCGCGCTCGCTGGCGAGACCGCGCGTCAAGACATCGACGCTGTCAACGCGGTACAGAAGATCGCTGGGCGTTTGCTTCTCGACGACACCCTGCCCGCCCACAACCTCACCCTCGCAGTGGATACGCGCGTGACGTTTGAAATGATGCGTGCTGCAGCAGCGGCCGGCTTCGGCATTGTCGCCACCACACGCGACGTCACGTCGATGGCGGTGGAATTGGCCCGCGAAACAAATACAGCGCTCGTCGGCGCAATTACCGACGAGCGCTTCAGCGTGTACTCGGGCGCTTAGCCAATGAACATGCCAGCAGCCTTCGCGGCAGTGGCCCACAGACCGTAGATAAGCAGTCCAGCGATGATTGCCGCCAGAATGATCGCGACAATCTTGTGGATCTGGCCCGCGGAAGCCCCACGTGCCTGACCGGCACCAGCGCCCTCAAGCGCGGAGGCGCGATCTGCCTCGATCTTCGCCTGAACGGTGTCTTGGTCTTCGAACCACTTCGCCGCCACCGGGCGTACAAGGATGTTGGCGATCAGGCCAACAGCAAGCAGGCAGCACATGACGTACAGCGACAGGCGGTAAAGGTCCGGGCCTTCGCCGCCGTTGGCGGCCTGGCGCTCCACGACCATGTTGATGATCAGCGGGCCAGCTACACCTGCAGCCGACCATGCGGTAAGCAGACGGCCGTGAATAGCGCCGACCTGGTAAACACCAAATAGGTCGCGCAGGTAGGCCGGGATACTGGCAAAGCCACCCCCGTAGAAGGACAGCAACACCAGCGCGCAGATCACAAACAGCGCGATGTTGGCGTGGCCGAACCTGGCGAAGATGAAGTAGAAAGCCAACCCGATACCCAGGTACACCATGTAGATGTTCTTGCGGCCAATGACGTCAGAAACCGACGACCAGACGAAACGGCCAGCCATGTTCGCCAGCGACAGCAAGCCAACAAAGCCTGCGGCGGCCGCCGCAGTCAGTGCCGGGAAGTAGTCCTGAATCATCGGTGCCGCATTCTCCAGCACGCCGATACCCGCGGTGATGTTGCAGAACAGGATCACCCACAGGCACCAGAACTGCGGGGTTCGAATCGCGTTGTTGGCGCTAACATTTGCACCGACGATGGCAACCTTGGAAGGTTTGCGCCCCTGCTTCGCTTCGCCCGACGGGGTCCAATCCGGGTGCGGCATGCGGATGCAGTACGCTCCCATAGCGATGACGACGAGGTACACGACGCCAAGGGTGACAAAGGTGGGTTGGATGCCCGCGGCGCGGTTGGCGATGTCCGCACCACCGCCGTAGAACTCCATGAGGCGGTTCGACGCCGGCGAGGCAATCAGTGCGCCGCCGCCGAAGCCCATGATCGCAAGGCCCGTAGCCAGACCGGGGCGATCCGGGAACCACTTCATCAGCGTGGACACCGGCGAGATGTATCCGATGCCCAAACCGATGCCGCCGATAAAGCCGTAGCCGAAGTACACCAGCCACAAGTTTCCGGTGGTGACACCCAGGGTGGCAACGAGGAAGCCGGTCACCCACAGCACGCCGGAAACTGCCATGGACGCGCGTGGGCCGACTCGCTCGACCCAGGAACCGAACAGCGCGGACGAGATGCCGAGCATGCCGATTGCCAACGAGAAGATCCAGCCCACAGCAACTTCGCCGACACCGAAGTGCTCCATCATTGGCTTTTTGAACACGGAGAACCCGTAGACCTGGCCGATAGAGAGGTGGATGGCGAGTGCCGCAGGGACAATTAGCCAGCGATTGAATTCCTTAGGCGCGATAATTGCGCTTCGGGAGAAGTAACTCATGGGGGTTCCCCTATTATGGATGCCAAACAATGTATTTAATACAGCGGACATCATAACCACCTATAGCCAGCTTCACGCAAGCTTTCTTTCATGCTTTTCCAATACGACAAAACCCCTGCGACCGCGGTATAAAAACCGGGTGCAGGGGTGTCGTCGTCAAGCGAACGCTTATGCGCGCTTCATCTTGCCGTCCTTGTCAGCGAACGGGAAGCCGAGGTGCGTCAGCAGTGCGCGACCCTCGTCGTCGCTACCAGCGGTGGTCACGAGCGTGATGTCCATGCCGCGAACGCGATCGATCTTGTCGATGTCGATTTCGTAGAACATGGTCTGCTCGGACAGGCCGAAGGTGTAGTTACCGTTGCCGTCGAACTGCTTGTCGTTCAGGCCACGGAAGTCGCGAATACGCGGGAGAGCAACCGTCAGCATACGGTCGAGGAACTCCCACATACGGTCGCCGCGCAGGGTGACCTTTGCGCCGATCGGCATGCCCTCACGGAGCTTGAAGTTAGCGATGGACTTCTTCGCGCGACGCAGCTGCGGCTTCTGGCCGGTGATCGCGGTGAGGTCCTCGAGTGCGCCGTTGATCACCTTGGAGTCGCGAGCAGCGTCGCCCACACCCATGTTCACAACAATCTTGGTCAGGCCCGGGATCTGCATGACGTTGTCGTAGTTGAACTGCTCGTTCAGCTTGGTGCGGATCTCGTCCTGGTAGCGGGACTTCAGGCGCGGGGTGTAGTTCTGAATGTTCTCAGCCATTAGATGTCCTTCCCGTTCGACTTAGCCACGCGGACCTTCTTGCCGTTCTCGTCGAAGCGGTAGCCCACGCGGGTCGGCTTGCCGTCGGAGTCCAGGATCATCACATTGGACACGTGGATCGGAGCTTCCTGGCTGACGATGCCGCCGGACTCGGCGCCGCGCTCGTTGTAGGAGTTTGCGACGTGCTTCTTGATGCGGTTAACACCCTCGACGAGGACCTTGTCGCGCTGCGGGTACGCCTCAATGACGCGACCCTGAGCACCCTTATCCTTGCCGGCGATGACCTGCACCATATCGCCCTTCTTGATCTTCATACTTAGATCACCTCCGGTGCGAGAGACACAATCTTCATGAAGCGCTTGTCGCGGAGCTCACGAGCAACCGGGCCGAAGATGCGGGTACCGCGCGGCTCGGTGTCGTTCTTGATGACGACAGCAGCGTTCTCGTCGAACGAGATGTAGGAGCCGTCCGGACGACGGGTCTCCTTCTTCGCACGGACGATGACAGCCTTAACGACCTCGCCTTCCTTGACGTTGCCGCCCGGGGCAGCTTCCTTCACGGTGGCGACGATCGTGTCGCCGATGCCGGCGAAGCGTCGAACGGAACCGCCGAGAACGCGGATGCACAGCAGTTCGCGTGCACCCGTGTTGTCGGCGACCTTCAGACGCGATTCCTTCTGAATCACAGTTGGTCTCCTGACCTGGGTCAATGTGCGCCAGATTTCCGTCCTGAACGCACGTGGTCAATGTTCTTGCGGCCTATTGCTTATCGACGAACCTCGTGCGCTCGTCCCTCGCACACGAGGAGAGCGCAGTCTGGTCGAAGGGTCTCGGACGCTTCACTCGGAAACGCGTGTCACGCCCGACCAGCAGTAGACAACTGGAGTATTTAACCATGAGCAGCGCCGATCGCCCAAATTGCCGCTAAATCGTGTCGCCTGAAGATACAAAAATCGCCCCACCCCGAAACTTAGGGGTGAGACGATGAGTGTGCCGCAGCGTTAGCGCAATTTTAGACGGTGCTAGCAGCAACGGCGCCGAGGCCGAGCACACCAGTGAGCGACAGGATGGTGATGATCCAGCCCACGGAGGACAGGGCAGCTGGAACCAGCAGCAGGTTCGGGGCCAGCGGGCCACCGAGAGCGCGCATCTCATTGATGACCTGGTTGAGCGGCTCCGGGTAGGTAGCAGCCTCAGCGACAGGAGCACCAGCACCGATTGCAACAGATGCCGCAAGAGCAACAGCGGCGAGACGACGGAACTTCATGTTCGTTTCCTTTCAGGAGAGGTGTGTACGTGTCGCGGCTTACTTAGCAGCAGTGACGATGGACTGAATGATCGAGATGACAACGTTCAGCGAAGAAAGCGCTGCCGGCAGCAGAATGATGTTCTGGGCTTCCCAGCCACCGACCTTGTAAATCTCGTACAGAACACGGTTCAGCGGTTCCGGAGCAGGCTGAGCGGTAGCAGCCGGAGCAGCAACAGCAACGGTGGTTGCGACGGCCGCCGCAGCAACAAGACGACGAAGCTTCATGTGAGTCTCCAATTTTCTTAATGAACGGTAGGCATCGGCCGCAGCTTGAACGACCTTGCCCACCGAACATTACCGTGACGTTTTACAGTTTTTGGCAGAATTCTCATTTTCTTTCACGATTTTCCAAAGCTTTCCAATCGCCGAATAGGTATTACCACATTTCCGTTTAAGGTAGTACCTCTTGTACATTGGAGGGCGTGAGTTTCTACGAAGCCGCCCCCGAGGCAATCAAGAATAAGGTCGATCTGTTCTCGACAGAACCTGCCCGATTTGCCACGCGTTCCGTACTCGCGGGCGTGTACCTGGGCATCATGACGGCATTCGCCGCATCCACGGCACAACTACTCGACGGCTACGCCCCCGGCTGGGGCAAATACGCCTTCGGCGCCATCTTCGCGTCAACGCTGTACATCATCATCGTCTTGCAAGGCGAACTCGCCACAGGTGACATGATGTTCATGACCTATGGCGCCATCCATAGGCTCAACACCATCACCCGCGGGTTCCTCCTCGTCTTCTTTGTCACCGTGTTCAACCTCATTGGTGCAGTGGCGATTTCATGGCTGATTTCCCGGACCACCATGGGCCAGATGGTCGAGGTGGACGGATTCCTCCACGATTTGCTCGTCGCCAAGCTGCAAAAATCCAGTTCCACCCTGTTCGTTGAAGCGATCCTGGCAAACGTCGTGGTCAACATCGCCTTCATGCTGGCCACCCAGGCCGGCAAGGACTTCAGCGCGAAGCTGTGGGGGGTCATCCTGATCATCCCGTCGTTTGCCACCATGAGCTACGAGCACTCCATCGCGAACTTCATCCTCACCAGCCTGGGCGGGTTTACGCTCGGCCCTGAAACCATCGAAGGCTTCACCAACTGGAACGTCATCCGCAACTGGGTGGTCGTCTGGCTGGGCAACTTCGTCGGCGGCGGGTTCATCATGGGCGGCCTCTACGGATGGCTGAACCTGACCAAGACCGGTTACAAGGACTAACCAACAAGGACTAACTCCCCTCACCCTGGGTGTCTCTGCCAAAATGAGACGGGTGAGTACCCAGACACCTGACGTCCTCGAAGCTGTTCGCAGTGTTCGCGATGCCCTCGCGGACACTGCCCTACCTATTGATGCAGCCCCAGAGGCCCGCGCAATTGTCAACCAGCTCGACGACTATGTCCTGCCCCGCCTCGCCAACCTGGACGCGCCGCTGCTCGCCGTGATCGGCGGCTCCACCGGCTCTGGTAAGTCCACGCTTGTCAATGCATTGCTGCGCGAGCGGGTCTCCAACCCAGGCGTCATCCGCCCCACCACCCGGCAGCCAGTGCTAGTGGCAAACCCAGCAGATGCTGATTGGTTTAACTCCCCACAGGTACTGCCAGGCCTGACGCGCTCGCACGGCGCGGGCAACGAGCAATCGACGACACTTCGAGTCGTGGATACGCAAAGCGTGCCCGAGGGCCTTGCGCTTCTCGACGCCCCCGATTTCGACTCCATCGACGACAAAAACCGCGCCCTGGCAAGTCAGCTCCTTGCGGCTGCGGATCTGTGGGTGTTCGTCACCACCCCGGCGCGCTACGCCGATCAACTTGTGTGGAACTTCCTCCACGACGCCGCTGGCCGCGGCATCGAAGTTGTGGTGGTACTCAACCGCCTGGACGAGAAGGCAGCCGAAACCGTGCCGGACGATCTGCGCCGCATGATGAATGAGGCTGGCTTGCACGACGCAACAGTCTTTACTGTGCCGTTCGTCGCGGACCTTGGCGCGGAGAAGTCTGGAGAGTCCGGGGAGTTTCTCGCCGAAGACCTTGTCGCTTCACTGCGCGATTACCTGACCACGCTCGCCGAGGACACCGTCGCCCGGCGCGACGTGGCTGGCAAGACTGTGGCCGGCGCGGTTCAGACTGCGCTTGATCGAGTGGATACCTTGGTCGGCCGCCGTGAGCGTCAGGAGGCGTTTGCCAACCAGCTCGACGCATCGATCCACGAGTTTTACACCACCGCCAACCGTCAGGTCATCGACGCGACTTCCGACGGACAGTTGCTGCGCTCCGAGGTCATGGACCGCTGGCAGGACGTCATCGGTACCTCTGACGTGTTCCGTGGCTTCGAGCGCTGGTTCAGCAGCGCAATAGATAAGGTGGGCAGTTTCTTCACCGGTCAGCCCGCTCCCCTGCGTGAGGTGGAGACCGAGATCGAGTCCGGTCTGCACGCAGTCATCGTCGATGCTGCCGAATCCGCAGCATCGCGCGCCTGGGCGCATACCGGCGCGGTCGCTCCTGAGCTGCGCACCGACGCCGATCCGGCTCTCGCACGCGCCAGCGCCGACATTTCCGAACAGGCGGCGAAACTGGTGCGAGACTGGCAGCAAGAACTCGTCGGACATATCCAGGACACTGCTGGCGATAAGCGTCAGCGCGCCCGTCTCATGTCCTTTGGGCTCAACGTGGTCACCGTGGCACTCATGCTTACAGTGTTCGCCTCCACCGCTGGTTTGACTGGCGGCGAGGTGGCCATCGCGGGCGGTTCTGCGGTACTTGGCCAGAAACTTTTGGAGACCATCTTCGGCGAAGACACGGTGCGCCGCATGGTCACTCAGGCCCGCAACGACCTCAACGAGCGCCTTGGTGGACTCTTTGCTGCCGAGCGCGACCGCTACCACGTGTTCACCGACCCGTTGCTCGAAGGCGCAACGGCCGAGCAGATCCGCGATGCCTCCCAGCAGGCTCGCCGGGCGGTGGATGCGAAGCTGCTGGGGGTCGTCGACAAGCAAGTGCCTGCGCGTATCGACGACACCCCCAACGACGACCTGAACAACAGCACCCTGCGCGGCCTGTTTGACCAGCTTCGCGGCAACTTCCGAAAGGGGTCCGACAATGGCGCTGTTTAGCAAAAAGATTGGGCTGAGCGAACGGCTGAGCGCGCTCGAGGACGCTGCCGAAATTGGTGCACCGTACCTGTCCGGCGAGCAACGCGAACGCCTAGAACGCGTGGCCAAGGCTGGCGCCGAGCGTCGCGCCCTGTCCGCCGAGCACACCGTCGTGGGCTTTTTCGGCGCGACCGGTTCCGGTAAAACCTCGCTGTTCAACGCCGTTGTCGGCGAGGACCTGGGCAAAGCAGCGGCGCGCCGCCCAACCACGTCCTCTCCCCTGGCCGCAATCTGGCAGCCGGAAGGCTCTGAGGAACTCCTGGGCTGGCTCGGCGTGGAAGACCGCCGCGAGCGCCAAGGCGAGTTTGCCAAAAATGCTGGCCCGCTGATCCTGCTGGATCTTCCCGACTTCGACTCGGTAGAGGCCTCCAACCGCGTCATCGCCGAACGCCTCGCCGGCCAGGTCGACGTGCTCGTGTGGGTGTCCGACCCCGAGAAGTACGCCGACAGTGTCATCCATGACCAGTTCATCCGCCCGCACGCGAACCACTCCGCGGTCACACTGGCAGTGCTGAACAAAGCCGACCTTTTGGCGGAGCGCGACGTGGACACCGTAGCTGGCTCTTATGCGGGCCTGCTTCTCGACGACGGCCTGACCAACGTCCATGTCATCCCCACCTCCACCCTGACCGGCGCTGGTATCGAAGACCTGCGCGGCGCGATCGCGCGCGTGGCAAAGGCCCACAATGCGCAGACTGCCCGCATCGAGGCCGACATCGCCTCCGTTGCCGCCCCATACGCTGGAACGAAGGGTGCCGGTGGTGTGGACAAGCACGCCAAGCGTGACCTCGACACCGCACTGACCAAGGCCGCGGGTGCAGAACGCATCGCGGGCATCACCGCTGCCGCCTACCGCAAACGCCTGCGCCAACGCACCGGCTGGCTGCTGACCTCCTGGATCACCCGCTTCAAACCCGACCCGCTTCGTCGCTTAGGGCTGCGCGAGGATGCCGACGAACTGGGCGTGCACCGCACCTCCATGCCGGAACTCGACGCCGCCTCCAAAGCCGTAGCCAACTCGGGTCTTCGCGATTACGCCACCGCCGTTGGCGAAGGGCTGCCACACGAGTGGGCTGCTGCCGTGGCGGATCGTTCCGAGGAGATCTCCACCGGCCTTCCCGCCGAACTGGATCGCGCTGTGGCCCGTGCGAAACTGCCCGCGGAGCCGTCCAAGGGGTGGGCAGTGCTGACCATCTTCCAGTGGTTTGCGCTGCTCGCCGCCCTGGTTGGTGTGCTGTGGTACCTGCTGGTCGCCTTCGTGCCGGGCGTGCTCACACCGCTGCTCGGCACCGATCTGGTACCGGATGTAGAAGGCTGGCCGATTCCTACCCTGCTGATCATGGCTGGCTTACTCACCGGTGTAATCATCGGATTGATATCCGCGGCCTTCGGCGGCATGTTGGGATCCGGGGTGAAACGCCGAACGCGCAACGCCATCCAAAAGGAAGTGGCCGCGGCCTCAGAAACCGCCGTATCCCAGCCACTATTGGCCATTCGCGAGGACTATTCCCGTTTTGCCGAGCGCATCGCCCTCGCCGCTGGCTAGTTCCGGGTAGCGTCAGTGCCTATGGCACGTCTCCCGAGAGTTCTCTCCATTGCCGGTACCGACCCCACAGGCGGTGCCGGCATTCAAGCTGATCTGAAGTCCATCGCCGCCGCAGGGGGCTACGGCATGTGCGTGGTCACCGCGCTCGTCGCCCAGAACACGCAGGGTGTGCGTGAGATCCACACCCCTCCCCAAGCCTTTCTGCGCGCGCAGTTGGATTCGGTGTTCGACGACGTCACAGTCGATGCCGTCAAGATCGGCATGCTCGGCGACGCAGCCACAACCCGCACTGTCTCCGAATTCCTCACTCAGCACCCGGTCCCCGTCGTTGTTGTCGACCCCGTCATGGTCGCCACCTCCGGCGATCGCCTGCTCACCGAGGACGCCGAGGACGCCCTACGCACCCTCGTTCGTGAGCACGCCACTGTGGTCACCCCAAACATCCCCGAGCTCGCAGTACTTTGCGACGACACCCCCGCCACCACATTCGACGAAGCGGTTTCCCAGGGTCGTCGATACGCAGCAGATGCGAGCGTGTCCGTTCTGGTCAAGGGCGGCCACCTCACCGGGGATCACGCCTCCAACGCGCTGATCACCCCCGACGGCGACACCCACATCGCGGACGTGCCCCGCGTGCGCACAAAAAACACCCACGGCACCGGCTGTTCTCTCTCCGCAGCCCTTGCAACCCGGCTTGTTCTCGACGACGCCCCCGCCGCCGTCGAGTGGGCTTCCGCCTGGCTCCACGAAGCCATCGCACACGCCGACGACCTCGAGGTGGGCCAGGGCCACGGGCCGGTGCACCACTTCCACCAGCTCTACCGCCTCGCCGAACCGCTAGAATCACCTGCATGACTGACCCGCGCAACGAAGATCAGAAGGTCGCCGCCGTGAATGCCTCGATGATCATGGCGGGCCAACCCATGTCCGCAGAGGACGAGGCGCTTCTGCGACGACAGCTGCGAGGAGATATCTCGGCCGACGAGGCCGTGCTACAGGTGCTCGAAAGGGAAGGCCTGGGAAACACGCCTCGTGCACGTGAACTGCGGCAACGTATCACCGGAGCTGCCTAAACGCCATGGCACGACGAAGCAACGAGGCCCCGGAAAACCTATTCGGGCTAACAGACCCGGTTGTGCTGGACCGCATCGCTGGCAACCTCGCGCTTCAACGACTCGGCGAGCTCGAAAACGGTCCACTGCTCACCGAGTTCACACGTGAATCTCTGCAGTCCACACACCATTACCTCATGCAGGACATTTACCCCTGGGCGGGCCAGATCCGCACCGAGGAAGTTGGTGCGATGGGCATGGCGATGTGTCGAGCGCGATACGTTGAGGCTGAACTCGACCGAGTGATGGGCCGGATCGCGAAACTGCCGGTCTACTCCGATGACAAGTCTGCTGCAGTAAACACCATCGCGGATCACTGGAGCGAATTGACAATCGTGCATCCGTTCCGGGACGGTAATTCGCGGACCCAACGCTTTTTCTTCGATCAGATGCTGCGCACCTCCGGTTGGGCAGTCGACTGGACACGCATCGACGCCGCAGAAGCCCACGCCGCCCGCTACGTCGGCGCAGCGACGGCTGCCCCTCATTTCTAGCAGAGGTTCTCACCCCGGGAGTATTCGCGCTTGACGCATTGCCTGACAACACGGGTACGCTCAGCGCGACACAGGGGCAGCGGGCTGGTGCTGCGGAGATCTTCCACCAGATGATGAAATACCGCAGCGCCAATCCCGGGGCGCCCTGGCGCGGTCGGTAGCTTCTACTCCACCGTGACGGACTTGGCCAGGTTACGCGGCTGGTCCACGTTCAGGCCGCGTGCTTCTGCGACGGCGCAGGCGAAGATCTGCAACGGGATCGTCGCCAAGAGTGGCTGCAGCAAACCCGGGGACTCCGGGATGCGGATGATGTGGTTGGCAAACTGCTCCACATCCGTGTCGCCCTCTTCCGCGATCACGATAGTCACGGCACCACGGGCGCGCACCTCTTGGATGTTGGAGACGACCTTGGCGTGCAGGTTGTGGCGCGACTTCTTCGACGGCACGATGACGAACACCGGCTGGCCTTCCTCGACCAGCGCGATCGGACCGTGCTTCAACTCGCCTGCAGCGAAGCCCTCGGAGTGCAAATAAGCAACCTCCTTGAGCTTCAGCGCGCCCTCGAGGGCGACCGGGAAGCCGACGTGGCGGCCAAGGAAGAGCACGGACTTTGCATCCGCCATATCCTGGCCCAACTGCTTGACCTGGTCTTCGTTGTCCAGCACGCGCTGGATCTTCTCCGGCATCAGCTCCAGCTCGCCGATGATCTGACGGATCTCATCGGCGTACTTGTTGCCACGCACCTGCGCCAGGTACAGCGCCAGCAGGTACGCCGCGACAATCTGGGAGATGAACGCCTTCGTCGACGCCACAGCGATCTCCGGGCCTGCGTAGGTGTACAGCGACGCATCCGCCTCACGCGGGATCGAGGAGCCCACGGTGTTGCAGATAGCGACGACCTTCGCGCCCTGCTCACGTGCGTGACGGACAGCCATCAGCGTGTCCATGGTCTCTCCGGACTGGGAAACGGCAACGACGAGAGTCTGCTCGTTGACAATCGGGTCGCGGTAGCGGAACTCGTGGGCGAGCTCCACTTCCGTCGGGATACGGCACCAGTGTTCGATGGCGTAACGCGCCACCTGGCCCGCGTACGACGCAGTACCGCAAGCGACGATGATGATTTTGTTGATGGAGCGCAGCACGGATTCGTCGATACGCAACTCGTCCAACATCAACTTGCCATCTTCGTCGAAGCGACCGTAAAGCGTGTCGCGGACGGCACCCGGCTGATCATGGATCTCCTTCTCCATGAAGGAGTTGTAGCCACCCTTCTCCGCAGCGGTGACATCCCACTCAACCTTGAACGGCTTCGCCTCGGCGGGGGTGCCGTCGAAGTCAATCACGTCGTAGCCATCAGCCGTCAACGTCACAATCTGGCCGTTGTCCATCTCCACCGCGTCACGGGTGAACTCAATGAAGCCAGCGACGTCGGAGCTCAGGAAGTTCTCGCCCTCGCCTACACCGATCACCAGCGGGGAGTTCCAACGCGCCGCAACAATGCGGTCTGGATGGTCCGGGTGGATGGCGAGCAGGGTGAACGCGCCCTCCAGACGGTTCGCTGCCAACTGCATCGCACGGGTCAGATCCCCGTCCGCTTCCGTGTTGTAGATATCCAGCAGCAGCGTGCCAGCAACCTCAGTATCGGTTTCAGACTTGAAGGTGTAGCCCTTCTCTGCGAGCTCAGCCTTCAAATGCGAAAAGTTTTCGATGATACCGTTGTGCACCACTGCCATACGGCCATCTCCCACCACATGCGGGTGAGCATTCGCATCCGTCGGACCGCCGTGGGTCGCCCACCGGGTATGCCCGATGCCCAGGTTCGATGCTGCGATGGGGTTGTTAGCAATCTCCGCTTCGAGATCCGCTACCTTGCCGGCCTTCTTCCGGCATTCGATCGACTGGTCGTTCACCACCGCAACACCTGCGGAGTCGTACCCGCGGTATTCGAGGCGGCGAAGACCATCGATGATTACGTCTTTCGCGTCACGCGTTGTCGCGTTTGCGCCTACATATCCAACGATTCCACACATGCGGGAAATCGTACCCTTGTGTAAGGGCGCAGAAAAAGTTGAAAACGCAAAAACCGCCCCGGGTTGGTAGCCAACCCGGGGCGGTGGAGTCGTCGAGAAGCGACTAGCTTTTAGCGAGCCTTCTCGATGATGTCGACGAGACGGAAGTGCTTGTCCTTCGACAGCGGACGCGTCTCCTCGATGTGGACGAGATCGCCAACACCAGCGGTGTTGTTCTCGTCGTGAGCCTTGACGCGCTTCGTGGTACGCACGATCTTGCCGTAGAGGGCGTGGGACTTGCGGTCCTCAACCTCGACGACGATCGTCTTGTCCATCTTGTCGGACACGACGTAGCCACGGCGGCGCTTCTGCACGGCCTTGTCCTTGGTGTTCTCAGTCACGTTTGCCTCACTCATGGTTATGCCTCAGCTCCCGTGGACTCCGGGACGACGGACAGACCAAGCTCACGCTCGCGCAGCACCGTGTAGATGCGAGCGATGTCGCGCTTCACGGTGGAGATGCGGCGGTTGTTGGTCAGCTGGCCGGTTGCAAGCTGGAAGCGCAGGTTGAACAGCTCTTCCTTCGCCTCGTTGAGGCGGCCCTTCAGCTCGTCGTCGTTGAGCTCGCGGAACTCAGATGCGGGGGTACCGTTAGCCATTAGAACTGGTCCTCCTTCTTGATGACGCGGACCTTGCACGGCAGCTTCGCGCCTGCACGGCGCAGCGCCTCAATGGCAGTTTCCTCGTTGGGGTAGGACATTTCGAACAGGATGCGGCCAGGCTTGACGTTGGCCACCCACTTCTCCACCGGGCCCTTACCGGAACCCATACGCACGCCGAGCGGCTTCTGGGTCAGCGGACGATCCGGGAAGATGTTGATCCAGACCTTGCCACCACGCTTGACGTGGCGGTTGATAGCAATACGGGCAGACTCGATCTGGCGGTTCGTGATGTACGCCGGCTCGAGGGCCTGCAGGCCGTAGTCGCCGAAGTTGATCTGGTTGCCACCCTTGGACACGCCAGAACGGGTCGGGCGGTGCTGGCGGCGGTATTTCACGCGCTTAGGGATGAGCATGAATTAGCCCTCCTTCTTCTGCTCTGCCGCCCGGCGACGCTGGCCGCCGCGGCGCGGGCGACGGTCGCCACGTCCACGACGATCGTTGCTCGGTGCATTGAGCTCAGACTCGCGGACGCCACCGACGACGTCACCCTTGTAGATCCACACCTTGACGCCAATGACGCCGAAGGTGGTGTGTGCTTCTGCAGTGCCGTAGTCGATCTCCGCGCGCAGCGTGTGCAGCGGAACGCGACCCTCGTGGTAGCGCTCGACACGGGACATTTCCGCGCCGCCGAGACGGCCGGACGTCATAACCTTGATGCCCTTGACCTGCGGGTTACGCATAGCGGACTGGATGGCCTTACGCATGGCGCGACGGAACGCGACACGGTTGACCAGCTGCTCGGCGATGGACTGAGCAACCAGGGTGGCGTCTGCATCGACGTTCTTCACCTCGAGGATGTTCAGTGCAACCATCTTGCCGGTCAGCTTCTCCAGCTCACGGCGAATACGGTCAGCCTCAGCGCCGCGACGGCCGATGACAATGCCCGGACGTGCGGTGTGGATGTCCACACGGACGCGGTCGCGGGTGCGCTCGATGACAACATCGGAGATGCCAGCGCGCTCGAGGTTCTTCTCGAGCCACTCGCGGACCTTGATGTCCTCAGCGACGTACTCGGCGTAGTTCTTGTCGGCGTACCAGTGGGACTTCCAGTCGGAAGTGATACCCAGGCGCAGGCCGTGTGGGTGAATCTTCTGGCCCATTACTTGGCCCCTTCCTTGGACTCGACAACAACGGTGATGTGAGAGGTGCGCTTCCGGATCTGGAATGCGCGACCCTGTGCACGCGGCTGGAAACGACGCATGGTCGGGCCCTCGTTTGCGTAGCACTCGGCAATGACGAGCGTGCGCGGATCCAGGCCGAAGTTGTTCTCCGCGTTGGCTGCTGCGGAAGCAACAACCTTTGCAACGTCCTTGGACGCACCCTGCGGGGCGTACTTCAGGATGGCGAGTGCCTCAGCAACCGACTTGTTGCGGATGAGAGCAAGCACGCGGCGTGCCTTCATCGGAGAGACGCGAACGAACTTGGCAGTCGCGGATGCAGTGGTGATGGTGTCAGCCATTGCTTATCGACGTCCCTTCTGTTCCTTGACGTGACCCTTAAAGGTCTTGGTCGGTGCAAACTCGCCGAGCTTGTGGCCAACCATGGACTCGTCCACGAACACCGGCACGTGCTTACGACCGTCGTGGACGGCGAAAGTGTGACCGATGAAATCGGGGAGAATGGTCGAACGGCGCGACCAGGTCTTGATGACCTGCTTGGTGCCTGCCTCGTTCTGAGCATCCACCTTGTTGAGGAGGTGCTCGTCGACGAACGGGCCCTTCTTAAGGCTACGTGGCATGTCTGTTTACCTCCTCTTAGCGCTTCTTCGAGCGACGACGTCGCACGATCATGTTGTTGGAATAGCGGTTCGGGTTGCGGGTGCGGCCTTCCTTCTGGCCCCACGGCGAGACCGGGTGACGACCACCGGAGGTCTTGCCCTCGCCACCACCGTGCGGGTGGTCGACCGGGTTCATAACCACACCACGCACGGTCGGGCGCCAGCCCTTCCAGCGCATACGACCAGCCTTGCCCCAACGGATGTTGATCTGGTCAGCGTTGCCGACCTCACCAACAGTTGCACGGCAGCGGATGTCCACGCGGCGGATTTCGGAAGACGGCATACGCAAAACTGCGTAGTTGCCTTCCTTACCCAGCAGCTGGATGGACGCGCCAGCGGAACGAGCCAGCTTTGCGCCTGCGCCCGGCTTGAGCTCCACAGCGTGGATGGTCGTACCGGTCGGGATGTTGCGCAGCGGCAGGTTGTTGCCAACCTTGATGTCCGCGTTCGGACCAGCCTCGACGATGGTGCCCTGCTTCAGGCCCTTCGGGGCGATGATGTAGCGCTTCTCACCGTCGTAGTAGTGCAGCAGTGCGATGTTCGCGGTGCGGTTCGGGTCGTACTCGATGTGAGCAACCTTTGCCAGCACGCCGTCCTTGTCGGAGCGGCGGAAGTCGATCACACGGTAGCGACGCTTGTGGCCGCCGCCGCGGTGACGAGTGGTGATGTGGCCGTGGGTGTTACGGCCACCCTTCTTCGGGAGCGGGCGCAGCAGCGTCTTTTCCGGGGTCGAACGAGTGATCTCGTCGAACGCGGACACGGAGCTGGCACGGCGACCCGGAGTTGTCGGCTTGTACTTACGAATAGCCATAGTGGTTCCTTTTCTATCGTCTCTTCAGCGAGCCGCGGGTTACGCGGTCGCACCGCCGAAGATGTCGATGGAGTCGCTGCCCTCGCGGAGAGTGACGTAGGCGCGCTTGGTGTCCTTACGCTTACCGAAACCGGTGCGGGAGCGCTTGCGCTTGCCCTCACGGTTGACGGTGTTCACCGAAGCGACGTCGACACCGAAAATCTCTTCCACGGCAATCTTGATCTGGGTCTTGTTCGCGGACGGGGACACGTAGAAGGTGTACGTGTTCTGCTCCATCAGGCCGTAGCTCTTCTCAGAGAGCACCGGGGCGATGATGATGTCGCGCGGGTTAGCGATCTTTGCCATTTACTTCTCCTCCTCCGCAGCGGCGGCAACAGCTGCGCCGCGGTTGATGAAGGTGTGGAGTGCCTCGACCGAGAACACAACGTCATCAGCGTTGAGGACGTCGTAGGTGTTCAGCTGAGCCGGCTCAATGATCTGGACGCCCGGCAGGTTCCTTGCGGAGAGACGGGAATTCTGATCATCACGGCCGATCACCAGCAGGACCGACTTGCGGTCGGTGAGGCGCTCGATGAATGCACGAGCGGACTTCGTCGACGGGGTCTGGCCCGGGACGAGATCCTCCACGATGTGGATGCGCTCGTTCTGCGCACGGTTGGTCAAAGCGCCAGCGAGGGCAGCCTTGATCATCTTCTTCGGGGTGCGCTGTGCGTAGGAACGCGGCTGCGGACCATGCACAATGCCACCACCGGTGTAGTGCGGAGCACGGATCGAACCCTGACGGGCGCGACCGGTGCCCTTCTGGCGGAACGGCTTCTTGCCGCCGCCGGAAACCATGCCGCGGGTCTTCGTTGCGTGGGTACCCTGGCGCTTAGCAGCAAGCTGTGCATTCACAACCTGGTGCATGAGTGCCACGGATACCTCGCGGTCGAAGTACTCGGCCGGCAGGTCGACGGAACCCTTGGTAGCTCCGTCTGCGGTGTGGACGTCAAGCGTCAGCTTCGTCATGCGTGAGCACCGCCCTTCACTGCGGTCTTGACGGTAACAACGGAACCCTTTGCGCCAGGGATGGCGCCCTTGATCAAGATGAGGTTGTTGTCGCCGTCGATGCGTTGAATCTTCAGGTTCTGGGTGGTAACGCGGTTACCGCCCATGCGGCCAGCCATACGGGTGCCCTTGAACACGCGACCCGGGGTCGCGCAGGCGCCGATGGAACCCACACGACGGTGGGCAGCCTGGTTACCGTGGGAAGCACCCTGGCCGGCAAAGCCGTGGCGCTTCATGGCACCGGCGTAGCCGTGGCCCTTGGTGGTGCCTGCGACGTCGACGAAGGTGTCGCCTTCGAAGATCGTTGCATTGAACTCCTGGCCGAGCTCGTAGCCCGAGGTGTCGTCCATGCGGATCTCAGCAACGTAGCGACGCGGGTTGACGCCAGCCTTCTTGAAGTGGCCAGCCTGCGGCTTCTTAGCCTTACGGGGATCGATGTCGCCGTAAGCGATCTGGATGGCGGAGTAGCCATCGGTCTCAGGGGTACGGATCTGGGTGACAACGCACGGCCCAGCCTCGACGACGGTAACCGGGATAACGCGGTTCTCCTCGTCGAAGATCTGGGTCATGCCGAGCTTCTTGCCCAGAATGCCCTTGATCTGGTTGTCAGACATGTGTTAGTTCTCCACTACTTACGTTGGGGATTGCTCTACTGGATGTTCACGTCGACGCTGGCCGGCAGATCAATGCGCATAAGCGCGTCTACCGTCTTCGGCGTCGGGTCGAGAATGTCGATGAGGCGCTTGTGAGTGCGCATCTCGAAGTGCTCGCGAGAATCCTTGTACTTGTGGGGAGAACGAATCACGGCGTACACGTTCTTCTGGGTTGGCAACGGCACCGGGCCGACGACGCGGGCACCCGTACGGGTGACCGTCTCGACGATCTTCTTCGCGGATGCGTCGATCGCCTCGTGATCGTAGGCCTTCAGCCTGATGCGGATCTTCTGTCCCGCCACGCTTACCTCTTCCTCGCATCCCCACGTTCAACTCTCGCTTCGCTCGAAGTTGAACGAAGTGAAACGAGAGAGAAGCGGTGGGGTTTGTAGCTTCTAGTTTCTCTATAACGTTGTCCGGGCTGGGCCCTTGGCTCAACGCCAGTGTCTTTTCTGACTGTCATGACACATCCGGAAGTTGAGACCTGCGCAATAAACGCGCCGACGCTCAGTGCTTCCGCCAAGGCACGTTGTTGGCCGACACGTCATCGTCGACAAGCAATATGCCCGGGTATCAGACACGGAAGGGTGCGTGACCCTCGCGTACTGCCGCTGTTTATTTGCCATGGCCCCTTCACCGGTCTTCCGACTGGAAGGTGTCATGTTTGCCGAGCCACCGGCCGACTTCCGTCAACCCATGTCAAGGCAACCTGCGTATTAAAACACAAGGTTGCCACCAACGCAAGCCCGCTTGACGACGACAACCTGTGTACCCTTGTTCCCATACCGTACGCGTCATCTATATAGGCGCACTCGGAACATGAACATCACAGTTGAAAGGACCGTCATGGCCGACCAGAACGCAAACAACACTGCAAACAACACTGCAAAGAACACCCCAGCAACCACCTCGACCGCAACCGAGACCGAGAAGCAGCGCCCGCGCAACGAAAACCTCGAAACTGAGCACGGCAGCACTGTTATCGACGACAACGTTGTTGGCAAGATCGCCGGCATCGCAGCACGCGAAGTCTCCGGCGTCCACAACCTCGGCGGCGGCGCAGCCCGCATGTGGGGCGCAGTCCGCGAGTCCCTGACCTCCTCCACCAACGTCCAGCAGGGCGTCAACGTGGCAGTCGAGGACGGCCACGCATCCGTCGCAGTTGCCATCATCGCCGAGTACGGTGTCGCCATCCACGAGCTGGCAAACGCCATTCGCGAAAACATCACCGTCGCCATCACCCGCATGACCGGCCTGATCGTCGACCGCGTCGATGTCACCGTCCACGACGTCAACCTGCCGGAGCAGGAGACCGCAGGTGAGAACTACGACGACGGCAACTACCAGGCAGTCAACCAGTCTGTAAACCAGCAGATCCAGTAATCATGGCCAACACCCCCGTTACCCAAGAGGTTGCGGAGGGCGTCCGCGACGCCACACTCGCCGTCAACGGAGTAGCAAAACTCTACGGCGGCCGACTCGGCGAAATCGCAACCTACTTGCCGCACCAACGCATCGAAGGCATCCGATCTGCCTCACGCAACGGCAAAGCGGGCCTCGAAGTCCACTTCACCTTCGACGTCGCCTCAGGACGCAACGTCCACGAGGTCGCCGAAGACGTACGCGCCGCAGCACTGAGCGCTTCGGACGCCGAGTTCGTGGACGTCATCGCCGGCGATGCGCAATAGCAGCAACACGGGCTACGCCCCCGCACCTCACACAACAACCCGAAAAGTGGTTTAACAATGAATCTCTTTGCCAACAAGGCACTGACCGGCGTCATCATCGGCGTCATCGTTGCCTTCTTCGTCACATTCGGTGGCTGGGCCGGCCTACTCTGGCTGCTGCTGTTTACCATCCTCGGCGGCGTAGTAGGCGCCCAACTCGACGGCCGCCTCGACCTAGCCAGCATCATCGGCAACGGAACCGGCCGGAGCAATAGCTGATGGACACTTCCTTCTACCACGTCAGCGAACGCACCATCGAGCGCGTGGCGGAAGTGGCGGCCTCAACAGTGCCGGGATCCCGCAACATCGACGCGAAATTGGCGGGCCTGGCGGGCCGCAGCCTTCCGCGCATCGAGGCACACATCGACCGCACGACGGGCCTTGTCGCCATCGATGCCGAGATTGCCACGTCCTACCCCGCGCCCGTCGCGGCGATTACGGACGCTGTGCGCGCCACCATCATCGCCCACATCCGCACCCTCGCAGGGATGGATGTCTCCCGCGTCAACGTCACCGTTGCTAACGTCGAATCGATCGACGATGGTTCCCGTGTGACCTGGGACGATGTTGCGACCCACGATGCTTTCATCATCCCAGAGCCCATCCAGGTTTCTCCTACCGAGATCACGCACCCCGTGACCAACGAGCGCGAGGAACTGGCGCCGATCGAAGCGCGATCGCTTGTCGACGACATGCGTGCCGTCACCACACCAACTCCCCCAAGCGTACGAACACCGAAGCAGCCCCAACCGGTCACCGTTTCTGGCGTTGACGTGCCCGAGCCACTCGAGCCGTTCGCCCCAGAGACGCCCATGCCCGTGGCTCTGCGCGCCCCGTCGCTGCCAGCGTTGCAGCCCCTCGCCCCGATCGCTGTCAAGGCGTTCGGGCACATGCGGCCGGTTGAGGTGCCGTGGCAGCGACCGTTGCGCGATATCACCGTAGATAGGCAGCCGCTCAAGCCGGTGACAATTCAGCCCAGTGCGCGCCCAACAAGCCCGCGCGGCCCGGCTCCGAAGCCCGTGGTCATCCCCCAGGCCCCACAGCCGAAGCCACTTCAGCAGATCACGATAGAACCGGTGGTGAAGTACTATGACCGAACCAACTAGCGCCCGCCCAGTCGGGCCACACCCCGGCGACGAACCGCTAGGCACCCCTGCATCGCGCTGGATCGCAGTCCTCATCAGCCTGCTCCTCATCGCTTTAGCGGGTGTCGGCGCGCGTGACCTCTGGTACTACACCTACGAGTCGGAATCACCCGAGCAGTCCTGGTTTGGTCGCGCGTTTGAGTTCCTCGGCTCGTTCACCACAGAGATCCCCGCCGTCATCATTGCGTGCCTGCTGGCCTTGGTCGGCCTTGTGCTCATCGTGGTTGCGCTCAAACCCCGCCCGCACCGGTTTGTCCGAGTGAACTCCCCGGTGTCTATCTGGACCCGTCCCGTCGATGTGGCACGAAAGTCCACCAACACGGTTCACAGCGACCTCGGTGGCGAGCAAGTACGCTCCAAGGCGACCCGCAAGTCGGTCAAGGTACAGGTTGTCGACGACGGCTCCGGCCCCGCAATGCAAGAACGCATCACGCGATCGCTCAACAGCGAGCTCAAGAGCCTCGCCGCGCCTCCTGCGGTGTCCGTGAAGGTGTTGCCTAAGGAAACGCCTCAGGCACAAGTCGCCACCACGACGCAGTCGACGCCCGAAGTGTCCGACGTCCGTCCCCCGGAGGTGCACCGATGACCAAAACATTGAGCTTCTTCAACCGTCTGGTCACGTTCCTGCTCGGCCTGTTGATGGTCGTTGTGGCCCTATTCCCCATTGCGGAGTACTGGGAAATCCCGTACCTGAGCGATTTCCTCCGCGACATCGACCGCAGCCGCGTGACGTACCTCGCCTACGAGGACTGGTATACCAAGGCGCTTATCGCCGCCGCTATTGTCCTGGCCGTGTTGGGATTGTGGATCTTGCTTGCAAATCTACGCTCCCGCGCGTTCTCCAACGGCAACATCGTGCCAGCCGATGCCGCGCACGGTGACACGGTAATCAACGTTCAGCGCGTCGCCGAGGCAGCCTGCAACACCATCCAGCGTCTCGACGAAGTCCAACGCGCCGACAGCCGCGTCGCTATGGTCGGCCAACGCCCGACCGTCACGTTCACCGTCACCGCGAACCCGAACTACCCGTTGGAAAGCGCCATCCGCGCTATCGAGGCCGCAGACGACGATTTCCGGCTCGCAAGCCACACCATGGACATCGATACCGTATGGAAGCTGCAATTCGATAGGATCTCCGCCTAAACGCGGCTTCGCGGCTGTCTAGGCTTCCTCCTGAACTTCCAGCGGCAACACCGCGGTAACTCGCCCCAGCACCACCGGCTCCCCGCCGGAGGCTGGGGCGATTGTCATGTCCGCCCCCGCCTCGCATTGAAGAATGCGTGCCCAGGCGAAGGTATCCACGTCAACATCACGACGCGCCTGTACCCAACGACGGATCCGGCTGCCGACCACAGCCCTTGCTCCATCTTCCAGCGCGACCAACCATCGGTTCCCTCCGACGCTATCTTGCAGCAATCCCGCCAGCGAACGACTCTCTCCCGGTGCAAAAAGCTTCAAATGACGGACAATCCCCAGCCGATGTTCCACCCCCTCCACATCAGTTACCACGAGCGGTAACCCCGGACCGGTACGTCGCATCGACGCATACCGCCACACCGACGGCATTCGCCCTGGGTGCGCCGCGCTTCGCACCACCACATTTCCGTCCACCAAGGTAACCTGAAGGTGCGGTTCGACGGTGGTGAAGGTAATGGGGGCGGAGGTGTCGTCGACAAGCGAAGGATGCTCCTGAGAGACCTGCTGAAGAACTGCGAGCGCCTCTGCGTCAGTTGAGTCCCACCCCAGCCCACGATTGCCCAATACCCCAAATAATTGGCCGAGGCTCAAATCTGGTTGCCCCTCCCAAACCTCTTGAAGCGCGGCCAGAATCTTCGGGATACGTGTTGGGTCCTGCACACCTCAGACCATAAACCCCCCTCAGGGCATGCAAAAGGCCGCCCCTCCCAAACGGGAGAGGCGGCCTTGGCGTTTATCCGACGGTTACGTCAGATCGACTCGAATTAGTCGAGGATCTTGGTAACGCGGCCAGCGCCGACGGTGCGGGAGCCCTCGCGGATAGCGAAGCGCAGACCCTCGTCCATAGCGACCGGCTGGATGAGCTCGACGGTCATGTCGACGTTGTCGCCCGGCATAACCATCTCGGTGCCCTCCGGCAGCTTCACAACACCGGTCACGTCGGTGGTGCGGAAGTAGAACTGCGGACGGTAGTTGTCGAAGAACGGGGTGTGACGGCCGCCCTCGTCCTTGGACAGCACGTAGACGGAGCCCTCGAACTTGGTGTGCGGGGTGTAAGCGCCCGGCTTGATGATGACCTGGCCGCGCTCGACGTCCTCGCGCTTCAGACCACGCAGCAGCAGTGCAGCGTTGTCGCCAGCCTCAGCGGTGTCGAGAAGCTTGTTGAACATCTCGATGGAGGTGACGGTGGTCTTCTGGGACTTCTCGCGGATACCGATGATCTCGACCTCGTCGTTGAGGTTGAGGACGCCACGCTCCACACGACCGGTAACCACGGTGCCGCGGCCGGAAATGGTGAAGATGTCCTCGATCGGCATCAGGAACGGCTTGTCGGTCTCGCGCTCCGGATCCGGGATGGAGTCATCGCAAGCCTGCATGAGGTCGACGATGGACTGAACCCACTTCTCATCGCCCTCGAGAGCCTTGAGAGCGGAGATGTGGACGATCGGTGCTTCCTCGTCGTAGTCCTGCTCAGCCAGCAGCTCGCGAACCTCCATCTCGACGAGCTCGATGATCTCTTCGTCGTCGACCATGTCGCACTTGTTCAGTGCAACGAGGATGTACGGAACGCCAACCTGGCGAGCGAGCAGAACGTGCTCACGGGTCTGCGGCATCGGGCCGTCGGTAGCAGCAACCACGAGGATTGCGCCGTCCATCTGAGCAGCGCCGGTAATCATGTTCTTGATGTAGTCGGCGTGGCCCGGGGCGTCGACGTGTGCGTAGTGACGCTTCGGGGTGTTGTACTCCACGTGGGAGATGTTGATGGTAATGCCGCGCTCGCGCTCCTCCGGAGCCTTATCGATCATCGCGTAGTCGAAGGCCTTGTTCTCCTCCGGGTACTGGTCTGCCAGTACCTTGGTGATCGCAGCGGTGGTGGTGGTCTTGCCGTGGTCGACGTGACCAATGGTGCCGATGTTCACGTGCGGCTTAGTGCGCTCGAACTTTTCCTTTGCCACTGATTGTCCTCCTGGACTTCATGGTGGCTACGACCTTCGCAGCCACGTGGTTTGCTTACGCCCAACCGCTACAGCCCAAAACGGATATAGCGACGGGAGCCATTTCACAATGTGCCAGTTACAAGATCCTAGGTTCAAAAAGGCCGTTTTTCAAACTGGCCGATCCGATTCCCCGGACCAACCTAGAGGGTAACGGCCGGCTCAGACAACGCCCGTTGTTGCGTTGCCTCAGCGCGACCGCTACCCCGCTAGGGGTTCTCCCTTTGTACGCCAGCTGCTGGCACGCAGCTGGCGGGAGAAGGCGGCTTAGTTGCCGTTGCGCTTCTCGATGATCTCCTGCGCAACGCTCTGCGGAACCTCAGCGTAGGAGTCGAACACCATGGTGAAGTTCGCACGGCCAGCGGTCGAGGAACGCAGGTCGCCGATGTAGCCGAACATCTCGGACAGCGGCACCTTCGCACGGACGACCTTTGCGCCGGAGCGATCTTCCATGGCGTAGACCTGGCCACGGCGGGAGCTGATGTCACCGTTAACGGTGCCCATGTACTCCTCCGGGGTCACGACCTCAACAGCCATGACCGGCTCAAGCAGAACCGGCTTCGCCTTAGCAACAGCTTCCTTGAGGACCTGGGAGCCAGCGATCTTAAACGCCATTTCCGAAGAGTCGACGTCGTGGTAAGCGCCGTCCTCGAGGGTGGCCTTGATGTTCACCAGCGGGTAGCCAGCGAGGTAGCCGTACTGCATTGCGTCCTGGATACCAGCGTCGACGGACGGGATGTATTCCTTCGGCACGCGACCACCGGTGACGGCGTTCTCGAACTTGTAGGTTGCGGACTCGCCCTCTTCCAGGGTCTCCGGATCCGGGTTGTACGGCTCGATGGTGACGATGACCTTTGCGAACTGGCCCGAACCACCGGTCTGCTTCTTGTGGGTGAAGTCGAGGGACTCGACCTTCTTGCGAATGGTCTCGCGGTAAGCAACCTGCGGGGAACCGATGTTTGCCTCAACCTTGAACTCGCGCTTCATGCGGTCCACCAGCACGTCGAGGTGGAGCTCGCCCATGCCGCCGATGACGGTCTGGCCGGTCTCTTCGTCGAGCTGGACGGTGAAGGTCGGGTCCTCTTCAGCAAGCTTCTGAATAGCGGTACCGAGCTTCTCCTGGTCAGCCTTGGTCTTCGGCTCGATGGCCACCTGGATAACCGGGTCCGGGAAGTCCATGGACTCGAGGATGATCGGGTGATCCGGGTTGCACAGCGTGTCGCCGGTCGTGGTTTCCTTCAGCCCGATAAACGCGTAGATGTTGCCGGCGTCTGCGTGCTCGACCGGGTTCTCCTTGTTCGCGTGCATCTGGAAGAGCTTGCCCACGCGCTCCTTCTTGGACTTCGTGGAGTTGAGCATCTGCTCGCCCGGAATAGCCTGGCCGGAGTAGACGCGCACGTAGGTGAGCTTGCCGAAGAACGGGTGCACGGCGATCTTGAAGGCCAGTGCGGAGAACGGCTCTTCGACGGACGGCTTACGGAAGAGTTCCTCGGAGCCGTCGACGGAGGTGCCACGCACCTCGCCGATGTCCAGCGGGCTCGGCAGGTAGTCAACAACAGCGTCGAGGATCGGCTCGATGCCCTTGTTGCGGTATGCGGTACCGCAGAACACCGGGTAGATCTCGGAGTTCACGGTGAGCTTGCGGATGGCGCCCTTGATTTCCTCGATGGTGAGTTCTTCGCCACCGAAGTACTTCTCCATGAGCTCTTCGTCGGACTCAGCAACGGTCTCGAGAAGCTTCTCGCGGTACTCTTCTGCGAGCTCCTTGAGGTCCTCCGGGATCTCGGTGATCTGAGGCGGCGTGCCGGTCTCGACCTTGCCCGGCCACTGCAGAGCCTTCATCTCGAGCAGATCGACGACGCCGTCGAAGTCGTCCTCAGCGCCGATCGGAATCTGCATTACCAACGGCTTAGCGCCGAGGCGGTCGACAATGGTGCCGACGGTGTAGAAGAAGTCTGCACCCAGCTTGTCCATCTTGTTGACGAAGCAGATACGCGGTACGTCGTACTTCGCAGCCTGACGCCACACCTGCTCGGACTGCGGCTCAACACCTTCCTTGCCGTCGAACACGGCGACAGCACCATCGAGCACGCGCAGGGAGCGCTCCACCTCAACGGTGAAGTCCACGTGACCCGGGGTGTCAATGATGTTGATCTGGTTGTTGTTCCAGAAACAGGTCACAGCTGCGGACGTAATGGTGATGCCGCGCTCTTTCTCCTGATCCATCCAGTCGGTGGTTGCGCCACCGTCGTGGGTTTCGCCGACCTTGCGGTTGATGCCCGTGTAGAACAGGATGCGCTCGGTGGTGGTGGTCTTACCGGCGTCAATGTGGGCCATGATGCCGATGTTGCGGACCTTGTGCAGGTCCTTAAGCACTTCTTGTGCCACGTTTGTTACCCCAACTTAATGTCGTCGACGCGGTGAAGCGTCTTTGTCGGTTAGTTGTCGTTAGTCAATTCTGCCACTTTGTTGCTCAAATGGCAGCGCGAGCTTGTGCTTATCGACGAAAACCCCGAAAACGCGGGCCCCACGAGGGGACACATATGCAGTTTCGGGGTCTGCCGACGATCATCTCGCTTCCAGCTCTTACCAGCGGTAGTGGGCGAAGGCGCGGTTGGCCTCTGCCATCTTGTGGACATCCTCGCGACGCTTCACGGATGCGCCGAGACCGTTGGAAGCATCCAGGATCTCGTTGGCGAGACGCTCGATCATCGAGTTCTCACGACGCTGGCGGGTAAAGGTGACCAGCCAACGCAGGGCGAGAGTGGTGGAGCGCTCCGGCTTGACGTCAACCGGGACCTGGTAGGTTGCGCCACCAACACGGCGGGAGCGAACCTCGAGGTCCGGGCGAACGTTGCCGATAGCCTTTTCCAGGGTGCCCACCGGATCGGTGCCGGTCTTCTCGCGGCAGATCTCGAGTGCGCCGTAGACGATGCGCTCGGCGGTGGACTTCTTGCCGTCCTGCAGGATCTTGTTCACAAGCTGGGTGACCAGCTCGGACTCGTATACCGGATCCTTAACGATGGGACGCTTCGGTGCTTGCTGCTTACGCATTGATTACTGTCCCTTCTTCGCGCCGTAGCGGGAACGTGCCTGCTTACGGTCCTTCACTGCCTGGGTATCGAGGGCGCCACGAACGATCTTGTAGCGCACACCCGGGAGGTCCTTCACACGGCCGCCGCGCACGAGCACCATGGAGTGCTCCTGCAGGTTGTGGCCCTCGCCCGGAATGTAAGCGGAAACCTCGACACCGGAGGTCAGGCGCACACGGGCGACCTTGCGCAGTGCAGAGTTCGGCTTCTTCGGGGTGGTGGTGTACACGCGGGTGCACACGCCGCGGCGCTGCGGAGAGCCCTTCAGCGCAGCAGTAGCCACCTTCGCGCTCTTGGAGTGGCGGCCCTTGCGGACCAGCTGCTGAATAGTAGGCATTCAAGCCCTTTCTGTTCGCGCGTCCCGCTCACACATGGCCATACATGCAAAAATAGGGGCTCTTCTTCCGGGGCCCTGCCGTTTGCATGAACTACCTAGTGAACGAGTCGCATGGAGTTCGTTTAACTTCGCACCGATTCACACGGGCGAAACCTCAGATAATTTACAACACGCCAAGGCATGACGGCAAATCCGTGCTAGCTTTCGTGGCATGAGCGATGCGAACCTCCCCCGTAAGCGACTGAGCAGCGCGGAACGCGACCGTGCCGCCGCCTTCCTTCACGATGCATTCGTCGATGGACAGCTCTCCGTCAACGAGTTCGACGAGCGCTCTCGCATGCTCTACGAGGCAACCTTTGTCGATGAGCTTCCTGCGCTTATCGACGATCTCTCCCCCGTCACCGCCCAACCCCATCCTCCGGCCCAGCGCCCTTCAGGAGTGAGGAACTACGTCACCGGCGAATCCGGCGGCTCCGGCTTCAGCCTTGCAGTCATGGGAGGCAGCGAGCGAGGCGGCGACTGGTTGGTAGCTCCGACGCACACCTCCTTCACCGTGATGGGCGGAAGCTCAATCGATCTGCGCGAGGCGAGGTTGAGTTCTCACGAGACCGAGATCAACGCATTCGCCATCATGGGTGGCATCGAGATCATCGTGCCAGACGATGTCCGAGTCATCGATGCAGGAATTGGAATCATGGGTGGTTTCGGGGTGGAAACCCACTCATCGTGCAGGTTTTCTCTCGCTGAGATTCCCGCCGATGCTCCGGTCATCCATGTTCGCGGGCTCGCACTCATGGGTGGCGTAGGAATCGTGCGCGCAGCCCGTGGTGCTCACATTTAGTATCAGCACAACAAAAAGCCCGGCCTCCCCTCAGCGGGGATGCCGGGCTTTGAAGCAGACCTAGCTAAGCCAGAATGCTGGGGCTGCCTTTAGAGCTCCTCGTAGCCGAACTCTTCCATCGGCACCGAAGCGCCGGTGAATTCGCCGTAGCCTTCGTCGCCGTAGATGGAATCGCCGAAGGTCGGGATGGCGTACGCCGCGGAGCGTGCCGCCTCGGTCGGCTTGACCTGGATGTTGCGGTAGCGGGAGATACCGGTACCAGCCGGGATCAACTTACCGATGATCACGTTCTCCTTCAGGCCGATGAGCTTGTCGGAACGCTTGTTAATCGCAGCGTCCGTGAGCACACGGGTGGTCTCCTGGAAGGACGCGGCCGACAGCCAGGACTCGGTAGCCAGCGATGCCTTGGTGATGCCCATGATCTCGGAGCGCATCTCGGCCGGCTCGCCACCGTCTGCCACAGCAGCGGCGTTGACCTGGCGTGCCTCCGACAGGTCAACGAGCGTGCCCGGAAGGAACTCGGTGGTACCCGAGTCGATCACGGTGCCGCGACGCAGCATCTGGCGGATGATGATCTCGATGTGCTTGTCGTGGATGGACACACCCTGGGTGCGGTACACGGCCTGGACCTCGTCGATAAGGTGCTTCTCCACACCGCGACGGCCGAGAACCTCGAGCACGTCGTGCGGGTCAGCAGCACCGCGAAGCAGGCGCTCGCCCACCTCGACGTGGTCACCCTCGCGCAGGCCACGCTCGATCATGGCGTCCGGGTTGGACTCCATCGGGCGGCGAACCTGGGCCAGGCCCTGGCGCTTGGACAGCTTCTCGTAGACCACCACGTCGGAACCGTCATCCGGGTGGATGGTCAGCGTCCAGAAGTTGCCCTCGTCCTCGAGAGTGATCGTGCCGGCCACGGAAGCGATCGGGGCACGGTTCTTCGGAACGCGGGCCTCGAAGAGCTCCTGGACACGCGGCAGACCACCGGTAATGTCGCCACCGACACCACCCTGGTGGAAAGTACGCATGGTCAGCTGGGTACCCGGCTCACCAATGGACTGTGCAGCCACGATGCCGACGGCTTCGCCGATGTCGACGAGGTGACCGGAGGCCATGGACTTGCCGTAGCACTTCGCGCAGACACCGGTCGGGGTCTGGCAGGTCAGCACGGAGCGAACCTTGACCTCGGTGATGCCGGCGGCCACGAGGTCGTCGATACGCTGCTCGCTCAACTCGGTACCAGCCTCGGCGATGACCTTGCCATCAGCGTCGGTGGCATCCGCAGCCAGAACACGGCCGGAGACAGAGGTCTCGACCAGGTCGTGGCGGTGGAAAACGCCAGCGTTTTCCACGGCAACAGGAACCTTGACGCCCTGACGGGTGCCACAGTCCTCCTCGCGGACGATGACGTCCTGCGCCACGTCCACCAGACGACGGGTGAGGTAGCCCGAGTCAGCGGTACGCAGAGCGGTATCGGCAAGACCCTTACGGGAACCGTGGGAGTTGTTGAAGTACTCCATCACGGACAGGCCTTCGCGGAAAGAGGTCTTGATCGGGCGCGTGATGTACTCACCACGCGAGTTCACGACCATGCCCTTCATGCCGGCCAGGGTCCAGATCTGACGCATGTTACCTGCAGCACCGGACTTCACGATCATCGGAATCGGGTTGTCGTCCGGGTACAGGTCCTCGACGGCCTGACCAACCTTGTTGGTGGCATCCTGCCACAGCTCGACCAGACGGTCGTAACGGTTCTCCTCCGTAAGCGCGCCCTTCTCCCAGAACTTGCGCTCGATGGCCTCGGCTTCCTTCTCGTACTGCTCGAGAACTTCGTTCTTGTTCGGGAGAATCAGCACGTCGGACATGGAGATGGTGACGCCGGAACGGGTGGACCAGTAGAAGCCAGCGTCCTTCATCTTGTCCAGCACCTGAGCGACGGTGATCATCGGGTACTGCTCAACCATGGACTGGATGATGTCGCCGAGCAGCACCTTGCCGCCGCCACCGCCCTTACGGACCATGGCGCCTTCCTGGTACGGGAAGTTAAACGGCATGAGCTCGTTGAACATGATGCGACCAAGGGTGGTCTCCATCATCCACGGCTGACCCTTCGTCCAACCATCCGGGAACTGCTCTGCCTCGATCTCCTCCGTCGGACGCAGGTGATCGATGCGCACCTTGAT
Source organism: Corynebacterium sp. HMSC067D03 (assembly GCF_001811185.1). NCBI lineage: Bacteria > Bacillati > Actinomycetota > Actinomycetes > Mycobacteriales > Corynebacteriaceae > Corynebacterium > Corynebacterium sp. HMSC067D03. Next base: position 61,002 of record NZ_KV803804.1, on the reverse strand, counting down.
CGGTGCCTGCAGGCCAAGCACGCCCAGGTCGTAAGCCATGATGGCCTCACGGTAGGACGAGTAGACGCCGCGCTCCGGGCCGTTTTCGTCGGCAGGTGCATATGCGCCCTCGCCGCCGATCTCCTGCGGGCCCTTGAGCATGGTTAGGAAGTACAGGCCGGTCACCATGTCCAGGCGCGGCATTGCCAGCGGCTTGCCGGATGCCGGGGACAGGATGTTGTTGGAGGACAGCATCAGGATGCGGGCCTCAGCCTGCGCCTCTGCGGACAGCGGCAGGTGGACTGCCATCTGGTCACCGTCGAAGTCGGCGTTGAATGCTTCACAGGCCAGCGGGTGCAGCTGAATTGCCTTACCCTCGACCAGCTTCGGCTCGAACGCCTGGATACCCAGACGGTGCAGGGTCGGTGCACGGTTCAGCAGCACTGGGTGCTCGGAAATCGCCTCTTCGAGGACGTCCCACACCTCAGGGCGCTGACGCTCCACCATGCGCTTGGCGGACTTGATGTTCTGCGCGTAGTCATTATCGACGAGGCGCTTCATCACGAACGGCTTAAACAGCTCAAGCGCCATACGCTTCGGCAGACCACACTCGTGCAGCTTCAGCTGCGGGCCGACGATAATCACGGAACGGCCGGAGTAGTCCACACGCTTACCCAGCAGGTTCTGGCGGAAGCGGCCCTGCTTGCCCTTGAGCAGATCAGACAGGGACTTCAGCGGACGGGTGCCCGGGCCGGTGACCGGACGGCCACGACGACCGTTGTCGAACAGGGCGTCAACGGACTCCTGCAGCATGCGCTTCTCGTTGTTCACGATGATCTCTGGTGCACCCAGGTCGATCATGCGCTTCAAACGGTTGTTGCGGTTGATCACGCGGCGGTACAGGTCGTTCAGGTCAGAGGTGGCAAAACGGCCACCGTCGAGCTGGACCATCGGACGCAGCTCCGGCGGGATCACCGGGATGGCGTCGAGGATCATGCCGGCAGGGTCGTTGCCCGAGCGCTGGAACGCAGCGACAACGCGCAGACGTTTCAGGGCGCGGACCTTCTTCTGGCCCTTGCCCTCGGCGATGATGCCGCGCAGCTCCTCGGCCTCGGCGTCGAGGTCGAAGTTGCGGATCAGGGTCTGGATTGCCTCGGCGCCCATGCCGCCGGTGAAGTAATCCTCGTAACGGTCGACGAGTTCCTCGTAGAGGTTTTCGTCGATAATCATCTGCTTCGGAGCGAGCTTCTGGAAGGTGGTCCAGATCTCGTCGAGGCGCTCAACCTCGCGCTCGCCAGCCTCGCGCAGGTGCTGCATTTCCTTATCGGCAGCGTTCTGCACCTTCTTGCGGGCAGCAGCAGTTGCGCCGGAAGCCTCGAGCTCAGCGAGGTCCTCCTCCAACTTCTGCGCACGGTCGGCGATCTCGGAGTTGGTGTCGTCCTCGACATCCTTCTTCTCCATCAACATCTCCGCCTCGAGGGTGGACATGTCGTTGTGTCGAGCCTCGTCATCAACCGAGGTGATGATGTTCGCCGCGAAGTAAATGATGCGCTCAAGATCCTTCGGCGCCAGGTCGAGCAGGTAGCCCAGACGCGACGGCACACCCTTGAAGTACCAGATGTGCGTCACCGGAGCAGCCAGCTCAATGTGGCCCATGCGCTCACGGCGCACCTTGGACTTGGTCACCTCGACGCCGCAGCGCTCGCAGATGATGCCCTTGTAGCGGACACGCTTGTACTTACCGCAGGCACACTCCCAGTCGCGGGTCGGACCGAAGATGCGCTCGCAGAACAGGCCGTCCTTTTCCGGCTTGAGCGTGCGGTAGTTAATGGTTTCAGGCTTCTTCACCTCGCCGTGGGACCAACGGCGAATGTCGTCGGCGGTGGCCAGGCCGATGCGAAGCTCATCGAAGAGGTTTACGTCAAACACGTAAAAATTCCTTTTCTTTTAAGTGGTTGGCTATTGCGTTCGTTTGATCGTCGACAAGCAATTGCTTCACGACGACCACCTGGCGCCTAAGCGGTATCCGCCGCTGCACCCTCATCGCGGGACAGGTTAATGCCGAGCGAGGAGCCAGCCTGATCAAACTCGTCGTCATCGCCGTCGAGCTCCATCGGCGTGCCATCAGTAGAGAGAACCTCCACGTTCAAGCACAGGGACTGCAACTCCTTGAGCAACACCTTGAAAGACTCCGGAATACCCGGATCCGGGATGTTGTCGCCCTTGACAATCGCCTCGTAAACCTTCACACGGCCGACCACGTCATCCGACTTAATGGTCAGCAGCTCCTGCAGCGTGTAGGCAGCGCCGTAAGCCTGCATTGCCCACACCTCCATCTCGCCGAAACGCTGGCCGCCGAACTGAGCCTTACCGCCCAGCGGCTGCTGCGTAATCATCGAGTACGGACCAGTGGAACGAGCGTGAATCTTCTCGTCCACCAGGTGGTGCAGCTTCAGCATGTACATGTAACCGACCGAAATCGGGTACTTGTACGGCTCACCGGAACGGCCGTCGAACAGGACAGTCTTGCCGTCGCCGTCCACCATGACGTCACCGTCGCGGTTCGGCTTGGAGTTCGCAAGCAGGCCAGCGATCTCGTCGTTGGTCGCACCGTCGAACACCGGGGTTGCGGTCAGCGACTCCGGCGGAACGTCATACAGGTGCTCCGGCAGGGTCTCCAGCAACTTGGCGTTCGCCGGATCGTCCGGGTTCACCGTCCAGCCGGCCTTCGCCAGCCAGCCCAAGTGGACCTCGAGCACCTGGCCGATGTTCATACGACGCGGCACACCGTGGGTGTTCAGAATGATGTCCACCGGGGTGCCGTCAGCCATGAACGGCATGTCTTCCTGAGGCAGGATCTTGCCCACGACACCCTTGTTGCCGTGGCGGCCAGCCATCTTGTCGCCGTCCTGGATCTTGCGCTTCTGAGCCACGTACACGCGGATCATCTCGTTGACACCCGGGGACAGATCGTCGTCGTCCTCGCGGGAGAAGCGACGCACAGCAATGACCTTGCCCTGCTCGCCGTGCGGCACCTTCAGAGAGGTGTCGCGGACCTCGCGAGCCTTCTCACCGAAGATGGCGCGCAGCAGACGCTCCTCCGGGGTCAGCTCGGTCTCACCCTTCGGGGTGACCTTACCGACGAGGATGTCGCCGTCACGCACGTCAGCACCGATGCGGATGATGCCGCGCTCGTCCAGATCCTTCAGCACGTCCTCGGACACGTTCGGGATCTCACGAGTGATCTCCTCGGCACCGAGCTTGGTGTCGCGGGCATCAATCTCGTGCTCCTCGATGTGCACGGAGGTGAGGATATCCTCCTCGACCACGCGCTGGTTAAGGATGATGGCGTCCTCGTAGTTGTGGCCTTCCCACGGCATGAACGCAACCAGCAGGTTACGGCCGAGAGCCATCTCGCCGTCCTTGGTGCCCGGGCCGTCAGCGATAACCTGGCCGGCCTCAACACGGTCGCCCGCGCTCACGATCGGAGTCTGGTTGTAGCAGGTGCCCTGGTTGGTGCGCTCGAAGGTGCGCAGCATGTAGGTGTCGCGGCCACCCTCATCATCCATGACGGTGATGTAGTCGCCCGTGACGTTCTCAATCACGCCGGCCTTCTTGGAAATGACGGTATCGCCAGCGTCGTACGCAGCACGCTGCTCCATACCGGTAGCCACGTATGCGGACTCGGCGCGCAGCAGCGGCACAGCCTGCTTCTGCATGTTCGCACCCATGAGGGCACGGTTTGCATCGTCGTGCTCGAGGAACGGAATCATCGCCGTAGCCACGGACACCATCTGACGCGGGGAAATATCCAGGTAGTCAACGCCCTTCGGGCCGACGACGCCGATGTCGCCGTCCTTGAGGCGGACCTCAATACGCTCACCGGTGAGGTTGCCGTCCTTATCCATCGGGGTGGCCGCCTGCGCAATGGCGTAGCGGTCCTCCTCGTCGGCGGTGAGGTAATCAATCTGATCGGTCAGCTTGCCGTCTTCGACCTTCTGGTACGGCGTCTCAATGAAACCGAACGGGTTGACGCGCGCGTACGAGGACAGCGCACCAATCAGACCAATGTTCGGGCCTTCCGGGGTCTCAATCGGGCACATACGGCCGTAGTGCGACGGGTGCACGTCTCGCACCTCGATGCCGGCGCGCTCACGCGACAGACCACCCGGACCAAGCGCAGACAGACGACGCTTGTGGGTCAGGCCAGACAGAGAGTTGTTCTGGTCCATGAACTGCGACAGCTGCGAGGTACCGAAGAACTCGCGGATCGCAGCGGAGACCGGACGCACGTTAATCAGCGACGTCGGGGTAATCGACTCCGCATCCTGGGTGGTCATGCGTTCACGCACGACGCGCTCCATACGGGACAGGCCAACGCGGACCTGGTTCTGGATCAGCTCACCCACGGTGCGCAGACGACGATTACCGAAGTGGTCGATGTCGTCGGTGTTGATCGGGATGATCTCACCGGACGGGGAGGTCATCTCCGACTCACCTGCGTGCAGACGCACCAAGTACTCGAGGGTGGTAGCAATGTCCTCTTCGGTCAGCGTCATCAAACCGTCGTGATCGCCGCCGAGACCAAGCTTGCGGTTGACCTTGTAACGGCCCACGCGAGCCAGGTCGTAACGCTTCGCCTTGAAGAACGAGTTCTCCAGCAGGGACTGCGCAAGGTCACGCGTCGGCTGCTCGCCCGGACGTTGCTTGCGGTAAATCTCCAGCAGAGCCTCGTCGGTGTTGTTCACACCGTCGTTTTCCAGGGTGGACATCATGATCTCGGAGAAGCCGAAGCGCTCCGTGATCTGTTCCGTGGTCCAACCCAGAGCCTTCAGCAGGACGGTAACCGGCTGGCGACGCTTACGGTCAATACGCACACCAACGGTGTCACGCTTGTCCACGTCGAACTCGAGCCAAGCGCCGCGAGACGGGATAACCTTCACGGAGTGCAGCGGGCGCTCCGTGGACTTATCAATCGACTCGTCGAAGTACACGCCTGGGGAGCGCACCAGCTGGGAGACAACGACACGCTCGGTGCCGTTGACAATGAAGGTGCCCTTGTCGGTCATCAGCGGGAAATCGCCAATGAACACGGTCTGGGACTTAATCTCCTGCGTGTCGTTGTTAATGAACTCCGCGGTCACATAGAGCGGCGCGGAGTAGTTGATGTCCTTGTCCTTGCACTCGTCGATCGTGTACTTCACGTCTTCGAAGCGCGGCTCGGACAACGTCAGGCTCATGTTGCCCGAGTAGTCCTCGATCGGGGAGATCTCCTCAAGAATGTCCTCAAGGCCCGAGGTGACGCGTGCATCGTCGCCACGGCTCGCCTGCTCATTCTCACGCCACTCCGACGTACCGACGAGCCACGCGAACGATTCGAGCTGCACATCGAGCAAGCCCGGGACGGTAATGGGCTCGTTAATCTTCGCGAACGAATAACGTTCCGGAGCCCCCGGGATTTCAGCCATATTCATGGTCTGGTCTGAGACTGCCAAGTTGGGTCCTTCCAGCACCTCTGGCGGATGCTCACCGGCCCGCGTCTGGCTTCGCGGTCCAGCGGCATTTCCGCAGGATAAGTTAGCATTTGGTCTGCTTCGGAAGACCCGCCCCCAGAGACAACAAAATCACCTTGTCAAATAGGAAATTCTCATCCGTATGCACAAGGCTTCAATGACGTACTGGAGACGGCTTCCAGCGCAACGAGCAAGCTTATACAAAAGCTAACAAATTGTAAAGGGCCCTATCGGGCACTCAACCCCCCGCGTTACAACCCTCACGCACCCGTGCCGTCTGGTGCCGTTGTCCAAGTTGCTGGAGGGCAGCCTACCACCCCACCCGCGCGACTCGTCAATTGCGACGCGCCGAAACAACCGAACCAATCAGCCCCACCAGGGCCAACACCGCACCGACACCGGTGACAATCCACCACAACAACGGATTGGCCGCCTTCGGCTGCGCCTGACCAACCCGCTGCACAAGTTCCGTGACCTGCGCCTCGTCCATACGTCCGTCATAGGTCAGCACGTTCTGCACGCCGTTACCCTCGGCGTCGGCATAGTAGTCGTCGACACGCTCGTTGATGCCCACAACAACGCCCGTTTGCTCGTCGACAAGCAACTCGCGCTCCGCCGCATGAGTAAAGAACGTACGTTCACCGTCGATCGTGAGCGTGTTACGCGGATCGGCGTAGCGCTGCGCGATATTCGTCGGCGCGACCGTCTGCTGGTAGCGGTTGACGGTGCGTCCGCCGATCTCTTGCGTATCGACGAACCGCGCCACCGCCGAACCACGCAACACCGGATCAAACACGTCCACGTCCGACGCAGGCGCGGGCGACGGGAATTTCAGCCACACACCATTCACCGCCACCTGAGCAGCAGGCATCGCAAAAATTACCTGCGCCTGCGCCGGCGACAACGCCTCACCCGACACCCGATCCAACTCATACGACCACGTCGTCGCAGACACCAAATTCTCAAAATCCCCCGGAGCCTCACCCGCTCGCACCGAATCCCCCACACGAATAGCCGCCCGCTCATCCCCCGAAGGCTCCATCACCTCCAAATGCAACTGACGCGTCACCGGCGCCGACTCCCCCGCACGCATGCCATCCGGATCCGTAATCGTCCACGTCGCATCCCCCAACGCCAACGGCAACCGCTCCCCTGACAACAACACCCGCGGCGCCAACATCCCAGCAACCACCAGCGCAATACCCACACCAGCAACCAACGCGGCCAAGGAACGGGAAAAACGCAGCATGGTCCGAAATCTTAGCGCAGGACAAGCGAAACCCCCGCCAGCCGGTAAACGTACCGGTGGGCGGGGGTGTCGTCGAAAAGCGAAAGGCTCTTACTTGAGGGTGACCTTTGCGCCAGCCTCCTCGAGCTTAGCCTTAGCAGCCTCAGCGTCGTCCTTGGAAGCGCCTTCCAGGATGGCCTTCGGGGTGCCCTCAACCATTTCCTTAGCGTCCTTCAGGCCCAGGCCCGGAACGAGCTCGCGGACAGCCTTAATGACACCGATCTTCTTGTCGCCAGCGTCCTCGAGAACAACGTCGAACTCGTCCTTCTCCTCAGCAGCCGGAGCATCGCCAGCAGCGCCCGGAGCAGCAGCAACTGCAACCGGAGCAGCAGCGGTCACGTCGAAGACCTCCTCGAATTCCTTCAGGAACTCGGAAAGTTCGATGAGGGTCATTTCCTTGAACTGCTCAATGAGCTCGTCCTTGGTGAGCTTAGCCATGATGGCTTCCTTTCTTTAGGTGGGCGTCTGCAGCCCAGATGTAAAAGTTTGCTTACGCGGCTTCCTGCTTGTCCTGCAGCGCAGCGACAAGACGAGCCGTCTTGGAGGCCGGAGCCTGGAACAGGCCGGCAGCCTTTGCCAGAGAACCCTCGAACGCACCAGCGAGCTTCGCAAGGGTGGTCTCGCGGTTGTCCATCTCAGCCAGAGCGTCGATCTGGGAAGCGTCCAGGACGTTACCGTCCATGAAGCCGCCCTTGATCACGAACGCGTCGTGGTCCTTGTTGAACTTCTTCATCACCTTCGCAGCATCAACAGCCGCGTCGCCCTTGATGAACGCAACAGCGGTCGGGCCGGTGAGAAGATCGTCGAGACCCTCAATGCCCTGCTCATTAGCAGCGATCTTGATGAGAGTGTTCTTGGCGACGTGGTACTCGACATCAAAGCCCATATCGCCGCGCAGCTGCTGGAGCTGGCCGACGGTCAGGCCACGGTACTCAGTCAGCACGATGGAGTCCGCCTCAGCGAACTTCTCCTTCAGAGCTGCAAGTTCCGCAACATTCTTCGGGTTTGCCATGACACACGCCTCCTTCCGATACTTCATGTCCTTCAATCCGCCCGGAGCACCAATGAAAAATGCCCCGTGCAGAAGGCACGGGGCAGACGCAAGTCCAGCCTCGTTTCTCCTGCGTGGGTCGATCCCTGGAATGGGATACCTTCGACTCCCTTACGGAAGTGACCGACGGTCTTCGGTGAAACTTGAGCGCGACCCTTACGGATCGCTCAAACTTCGGTTGGGTATCTTAGCGGGTTTCGCCGCGAGGTCAAATTGCCTGTGGATAAGCCATTGCTTTTCGACTGCTTTTCGACGACCCCACGCCCAGTTATCCACAGGCCAGGTGCACTTTCTCTGTTGACGGTTTAGCGTTTTAGGCATGAATTCGTTCGAGGTGTTAGTGCAGGCGATGTCGGCCGCAGCGTTAGAGACGCTGGCCGACTTCGACCTTGATGTTGCGCTCGCCTCGGGCTTCGCTCCGGATCGTGCGCGTGCCTGGTCGCGGCTGCGCGATGTGTACTTCGGGCGCACCAAGTTCACGCGCAAACAAAAGACAGCCAGTTCTTTAGCGCGAGGTTTCTCCCTCGACGAGCTGGCGCTGATCGAGCGACGCATCGCACCGGTCAAGGACGCCTCCCAGCGGTGGGCGCTGCGCCTGGCCTTGCTTGAGGTTGAGGGTGGGTATCGGGCGATTGAGGCTGCAGCCCGCACGTTGGTGCCGGCAGATGAGACACCTGCGGTGGATGCGGCGAAGTTCGGTCCGTCGCGAAACGGCAAACGCACCCTGCACCTAACCTATGACGAGCGGGAGATCTCCGACATGGAACACGCTGGGCGTCTCGGGATTGATCAGGATCGTCCGGCTGCACCCCAGATTGCCGAGAATTTGATTGGGATCTTCTTCGGCGACGGCAAGGTCGCAACCGCAGCGCCACGCCCGACGGTGTTGGTGCCGCTGCCGGATTACGTACGCATCCTGGACGGGACTGGTGATGATGTGCTCTTGGCCATGACTGATGGCACCACCATGACCGGTGCGGAGTTTTTGGCCGCCCAGTTCGCCGATGCGTTGGAAGTAGCGGCGTTTCATCCGCAGGCCGGTGCGGTGAATCTGTACCGCACGCAACGTTTGGCGAATCAGAAGCAGCGCGATTTGGCCAAGTTGGTCTCGCCGGTGTGTGCGTTTCCTGGCTGTCGTCACGGAGCAGACAACTGCGAGTTACACCATGTGGAGGCCTGGCGGCATGGTGGGGAGACCAACATCGCGAATCTGGCGCCGCTATGCAGGTATCACAACCGGGTCAATGATGATGACCCGTGGCGTAAGAAACGGGGCCGGATCGTCATGGTGCGGGGTGCCCCGGTATGGATTTCACCCCGCGGCTACCCGGTGAAAAACACCAACCG
>NZ_KV803804.1:0-51724 GCF_001811185.1 Corynebacterium sp. HMSC067D03 | reverse complement strand
ACCGCGGGGCAATGGACCAACTCTTCGGCTAGTGCTCGTCGTGCCGCTCAGCGCGACGGAGCAATTTCAGCGCGGCAACAAACAGTACTGCGCCGCCGATGAGCGCCATGATGCCAACACCAATCGCGAGGCCAGCCCAGAAGCCGCCGGCCGTCGCGGAGTTGCTCGTGCCTTCGACGGGCTGCGCGGCATGAATCCCGCTGCCCGAAGCATCGGACGCAGACTCAGGTGAGGGCTCCGGCGAAGGGGCGGAGGTTGTGGCGGGGGCGCTAGTGCTCGTCGATAGTTGCGATGACGCTGCACGGCTTGCCTGCGCACGCCTCGTCGGAGACTGCTTCGCCGAGGATTGAGCCGCCGCCTGACTGCGAGGTGCAGCCTGTGCAGCACGCGCAGTACTCACCGATCGAGCCGACTGGGCCGACTGGGCCGACTGGGCAGTGGTTGCCGGGGCCGCAGGTGCAGCGGTGCGCGAGGGGCGCGAAGTTGCCTGGTTGCTCGGCCGTGTCGTCGGCCGTGTCGCCCGCTGTGTGGTTGCCTGCGCAGACGGCTTCGTGGACGGTTTTGCGGCGGGCGCGATGGCGTCGCCAAACTTCTTGATCTCCTTCTCCACCTGCCGCAGACCCGCCGCCAACGCCTGCGGGACGTTCAGGCTTTTGCCCGCGTTGCCCGTGCTGCCTGCGCTATCGGTGTCATCGGGATTGGTTGGGGCGTTGGTGATGGCGTCGTCGCCAACTGCAAACGTTGCGACGAGTTCCTTCTCAAACGCCTCACCGTCACGCGTGGTGCCGGAATACACGAACGTCGCCGTGTAGATGCCCGGCTCGGTGAACCCAAAGCCCTGGTGGTCGTGAGCGTTAACCGGGTATTGGAGCGTTTTGGAAGGGTCGCCCGAATCCAGTTCGATGCGCAGGCCTCGCAGATCCTCGTGCCATGTCATCAGGCGGCCCGGACCGGTGACGTCGCGCATGCTTACCGTGATCCGGCTGCCTTCCTCAATCGCGCTCGCGGGCACTCCCGTGGTGGAAAAGCCCAGCCATGGCAGGTTCTTGTCCTGTGCTTGCGGCAGGATCCACATCTGCGCTGGGCTGCCAGGGAAGCTGTCGCGCACGCTATCGGGCAGGTCGGTGCGCGCACTGTCGGGCACGGCGAAGATGAAGCTGCCGGAGGGTCGGTGCGCCGGGTGGAGGGGGTCGGAATCATCGATGAGCACTGTGCTTAACGACGACCCCTCCCCCACCAAGGCCATATCCATATGACCCGCCTTGATTAGCGCGCGCTCCTTCGCTGCGGCGTTGGGCGTGGAGGTGCCTGGTGCCGGCTTGGGCTGCGTGCTGGTTGGCTGCGCCGACGTGCTAGACGACGTGGAGGCCTTTGGCGAGGTCGGTGTCGGCGCAAGAGTTGGCGCGGTGGTTGGCTGCGCCGACGTGGAGGCCTTTGGTGAGGTCGGTGCCGTGGTGGTCGCCGTGGTGGTCGCCGTGGTGGTCGCCGACGTGGTCGGTTGCGCGTCAGTGGGTGTGGATGCCGATTTTGGGGTGCGCAGCCCCGTGGTGGTGCCTTCGGGGAGGCCGACGGTGGCGTCGTCGCCGACAAGCCAGTATTGGGTGATGGGTTCGGAGCGTTCGGTGGTGCCGTCGGTACGCTCGGCTCTGCCTTGCCACGTCAGCGCGTAGATGCCTGGTTTGGAAAACGTCCAGGTGAAGTGGCCGTGGCCGCCGACTTCGTAGGTGATGGTGCGCATGTCTGGGTTGGAGGAGTCGAACAGTCGCTCCGGTTCGTAGACGCGGCTGGTGAACATGACGTTGATGTCGCCGGGCGCATCCATGTCGACGAGGTCGAAGTGCATGACGTCGTCTTTGAAGTTGGTGGGGATCGACGTGGGGTCGAGTTCGTGGGCGGGGTCGAATGCGCCGAGGCCTGACCAGATGGGGCGCCAGTTGTCGGTCCAGTCCACGCTTTGTGGCGCTGCCCACACTTCGCTGCCGCGGAGGCCGAGGAAGTCGAGGGTGCCGTCGTCGGGGATGGTGAGTTTGGACAGGTCGTTGCCGTCGGCGTCCGCGTCTGGGGCGAGGCGGAAGCACACCGAGTCTTGGGAGGTGACCTGTTGGCCGTCGACCGCCATCACCGCTAGCTTGCCGCCGGAGCGCGTGCCGTAGAGGGCGTCGTTGTGGGAGTGGTAGAGCAGTTTGCGGCCGGCGCACGGGTGGTCGACGTCCGCGTCGAGGGTCACGCTGTGGCCGGGGTCGCCGGGTTTGTGCTCGCTGCTCGCCTGCGCCAGTGGTGCCACAGCAAACGCAAGCGTAGCGACGACCAGCGTCACAAGTCGGTTCAACTTCATGCCCGCACCACCTTCGCGAACACTCCGCGACGCGGCGCGAACAGCCAGCTCAGTGCGAACAGGGCGGTGACGGAAAGGACGATCGTCGCCCCGGTTGGGGAATCGTAGGCCCACGCCAGCCACACGCCCAGGACGCTGCCAACCACGCCGAATGCGGCGGCGATGAGCATCATCGTGTCGAGCCGGTCGGTGAACAGGCGCGCGGCGGCAGCCGGGGTGATCAGCAGTGCGACGACCAGGATGTTGCCCACGGTCTGTACGGCGAGCACAACGGCGAACGTCACGCTGAGATACAGCGCGAGGTCCAACGCGGCGACGGGCAGGTTCATGGCGCGGGCGGTTTCGCGGTCCAAAGCGACGGCGGTCAGCCACGGGCGCAGGACGACCACAATGGCGACGATGATGGCGCCAGCGACCGCGTTGACCACCAGTTCGCGCACGCCAACGCCGGTGAGCGAGCCGAACAGGAACGAGCTCACGGAGGCGGTGTAGCCCTCGACCCGCGAGATGATCACCAGGCCGATGGCAAACGCGGCGGTAAACACGATGCCGATCACGGAGTCTTCTTTAATGGTGCGGCGTTGCGACATCACCGCGATCAGCACCGCCACCAACGCCCCCGCCACCGCGCCGCCGAGCAGCACCGAGGTCTGCAAGGCGAAGGCGACGGCGATGCCGGGAAACACCGCGTGCGCAACGGCGTCGCCGATGAACGCCATGCCGCGCAGCACCACGAAGCACCCGACCACCGCGCAGAGCACCGCAGCGATCACGGCGGCGCCCAGCGCACGTGGCAGAAATGCCAGTTGTGGGTTCGCCATGTCGGCGAGGAATTGCAGGAAGGAAATCTCAGGCATGGGCGGCCTCCAGGTGTGCGCGCACGCCTCGTAGCCACGGTGAGTCGGGGCCGACGGAGAAGGTGTGCATCCAGGGGGTGTCGTCGTTAAGCAGGCGCGTCGGGCTATCCGCCACGATGCCGCCTTTGAACAGGATGAGACGGTCGCAGGATTCGACGGCCTCGACGATGTTGTGGGTGGACATCACAACGCCCAGGCCCTTATCGACGAGCTCACGAAACAGCCCGAGCAAATGTTCCGTGGTGGGGATGTCGAGGCCGGTGAAGGGTTCGTCGAGAAGCAGCATGCGCGGACGGCGCACCAAAGCACGCGCGATGAGCACGCGTTGGCGCTGGCCGCCGGACAGGTCGCTGATGGGGCGGTCGGCGAGGTCTGCAAGGTTCACCATCTCAAGCGCACGCTGCGCCCACATGCGGTCGCGTTCGCCAGCGCGGCGGTACCAGGGGCGCTTCCCAAGCGTGGCGTTGAGGGTGGCGGTGTAGACGTCGATTGGGAAATCCCACGCGACGTTGTGGCGTTGAGGCACATAGCCGACGACGTCGCGGATCGGACGCGAGTCGGTCGTCTCGACGGTGCCTGCGTCGGCGGGTACGAGCCCGAGCATCGCACGCATCAGCGTCGTTTTGCCTGCGCCGTTCGGCCCGAGCAGGCCGGTGAATTCGCCGCCGTTGAGCGTGACGTCCACGCCCTGAAACACTTCACGTCCCGGGTAGGACACGGCAAGGTCGCGGATTGTGATCACTTACGACGCCCCCACACCACCGCGAACGCCACCAACGCCAGGACGAGCACACCCAAGCCTGCGAACAGGAGCACATTGCTTGACGACGACGCCCCCTCCCCGGCGCCCGCAAACTCCGCGTCGAACGCCTCCTGCGGGTCAACGCCGACCGCAAGGCGTAGCACCTGCTCGTCGGTGTGCACCTGGCCGTCGGTGTCCTCCACCTTCGCGCGCACCTTGATCAGGTGCACGCCCGGCTCGGTGAACACCCAGTTGGCGTGGGTGTGGGTGTTGGGTTCGACCCACATGGACTGGTCGCCTTCGGTGCGGGAGTTCCACAGTTGCTGCGGTTCGTGGAAGCCGCCGGGTTGGACGAAGAGGGAGAAGTCGCCAGGGCCGTCGTGGCCGGCGAATTCGAGGCTCATGCCGGACGTGGAGCGCTCGAGCAGCGAGGGGGCTTGGGAGTTCCAGCCCAGCCATGGCACGCCTGCGACTTCGGTTTGGGGCACGACCCATACGTCGGAGCCTGGTTTGGCGCCGGTGAAGTCGAAGTCGTTGGTGTCGGGCAGGGTTTGCTTGGCGGCGTCGCCGACGGCGAAGACGACGTCGTTGAGGTGGCGCCACATGGCGGGCTCATGGGTGTCGTCGCGAACGAGGAATTGCAGTTTGTCGTCCACGAACATGGGGCCGAGGTCGACGTGGCCTGCGTCGATGACGGTGCGCTCCCCTTCCGGGGCGATCGCTTCGTTGGCGTCAACGACTTGTTGCAGGGCGGGGTTGTTGTCCTGTACCTGGGCGGTTGCTGCGGGTGCGGCCGCGATCATGGCGGCGGTGATGAGGGCTGGAATCTTTTTCATTGTTGTCCTTTCAAGCAGTTACTAATCGACGACCCATTGGCCAGCACAAAGTCCACATACGTTTGCGCCGGCCCCTGACCGGGCGGGTCGAGAGAGTCGCCCCAGATCGGGCACACGTTCACCCCGTGCTGGGCGGCCGTTTGGGTGAGCACAGGCGTTTCTTGTTCGCTGCCGTACTCGACGAACACGGCCGGCACGTCGAGGTTGTCCAAGGTGCGCGAGAGTGCCAGCAGGTCGCGGGGGCTCGGCTCCACGCTCGGGTTCGGGGTGACAAAGCCTGCGATGCGCAGCCCGTAGGCGCGGCCGAGGTAGGCGTAGCCGTGGTGGGTGGTGACCAGGTTGCGGTTGGTTTCGGGGATGGAGTCGTACATGGCGCGGACGGTGCGGTCGGTGTCGTCGAGAAGCGACTGGTAGCGCTTGGCGTTGTCCGCGAACTGGCTGGCGCGTGACGGGTCGATGGCGGACAGTTCGTCGCGCACCACGTCAACCACCGCTTTCATCGCGGCCGGGTCGTGCCAGATGTGCGGGTCTAGCTCGCCGTGCACGTGACGGCCGAGTACCGCCTGCGGCAGCAGGTAGGTCTCGTCGTCCGGGTTGCCGAGGAAGCGGAACTCGCGCTGTGGCGGGATCGGCTGCAGGGTGGTTGTGGGTACGACAACGACGGCATCGGCGGGGTTGATGTCGGTGTGGCCGGGGTGGCTGTGGTCGTCGGTGCGAAGCGTCAGGTGGGTGGTGGTGTCGTCGACAAGCGTGGCGATGTCCACGTGACCATGCTCGATCGCCACCTTCCCAGGCGCGACCTGCGCCGGGTCCTGGCCGACAACCACCGTCACGGTTTGCTCGGCGGAGCTGCGCTCCGGCGCATCGACCGCGTCGCGCACCGACGCGCGCAGCCGCAACTCGTACACACCCGGCGCTGAAAAGGCCCAACTCACGTGCGTGTGCGCACCCGCCGGCAGCATGGTCGAGCCGCCGTCGGAGTCGAAGAGCAACTCAGGTGTGCCAAACGTGCCGAGGATGAAGGCGAAAGCTTTGCCGGGGCCGGTGGCGTCGACAAGCGAAAGCTCGGTGACGGCGGTGGCGGGGAGGTCACCCTCGAAGCGCAGGCCCAACCACACGGTGTCCAAGCTCGCGTCCTCGACCAGCGGGATCGGGGCGTAGCCGTAGCGCTGCGTCTGCTCGGCGAGCGCCACCACACGCGCGTCGGGTCGCGCCGTCGACTCGATCGTGCGGCTCAATGCTTGCGGCTCCAGCAACAGCCCGTTGGTGAACACGGCGTCCGCATAGGCGATGTCGCGCGTGGCGTGCAGGGTCGGCTCATACGAGTGCGGGTCGGCGCCGCGACGCATCAACGGGGTGACGTCAGCGGCATCGCCGGCGACATTCTGCACGACATCCGCGAGAATGCTTGTCGACGCCACCACACGCAGCCGGCCATCATCCACCGCATCGTCCGCCTGCGCGCAGCCCACCAGACCCGCAACCAACCCGAGGGCCGCTATAGCTTTGGCGCGCTTCACTTCGAGGCTCCTGCGAGGGCGATCAGGCGGCGTCGCAAGGCAGTGTCCAGCGTGCACATCGCCGCGCCGAACACCGCGACGCCGAGGCCCAGGATGGCGAACGGCACGGTCATCACTGTGGTGCCGGTCTCTGCGAGGTCACCTGAGCGTGCGGCGTCGCTGCCTTGTGCCGTTGCAGCTCCGGCGCTGCAGCTGCCTTCTGGGTCAAACATGGAGCCGAAATCGAAGTGGCCGCTATCGGCGTTGCCGGTCTCGCCGACATTGAACGTCAGCGTGGCCTCGCCGGAGACCTTCTCCCCGCCTTTTGTGGTGGCGGTCTGACGGATGGTCACCTTGTACGTGCCGGGTGCCCCGAACACCCAATTGGGGTGCACGTGCGAGTTCGCCGGGATCGTGTGGCTGCCGGAGCCGCGACCATTCTCTGCGGTGAACCACTCCTCGCCCACCACTTGCCCCAGGCCGCCCTGGGTGAACACGGTCATTGGGCCGGGGCCGTTGAAGTTTGTTACTTCCCAGGTGACCTCGCCGGTGGTGTGTTCAATGAGCGACTCGTGCTGCGTGTTCGCACCCAGCCACGGCACGTTGTCCTGCTGTGTCGCACCAATCATCCACGCTTTGCCGGCAGGCACTGGGCCGACCGCCTGGGACAGGTCCGCCTCCGCCGCGTTGCCAAGCCCGAACACAAGGTCTTCCGGACGCTTCCAGGTGGCGGGCACGTTGCGGTCGTCCTTGATCATCGGGCGCAGCGCGGGTGTGCATTTCTTCGCCGCAGCTGCAGTGGTCGCGGGCGCCGGCTTGGCCGCGGGCGCTGCTGCGGGCGCCGGCTTCTGGGCTACCGGTTTCGAGGCAGCGGGTGTGGAAACCGCGGCTGCGCTGTTGGTTGCGTCGTTGTGGGACGTGCCGGTGCTCGTGTCGGCCTTGGTTTCGGCGCTGGCGCGGTCTGTACCGGTCTCGGCGCTCGCGTCGCCGACGTGCCACGTGTACACCGCCTCGTTGGACTCGGCGCCGTCCGCGGTTGCCACAACCTTCATGGTGTACACGCCTGGCTGGGTGAACAGCCAGTTCGCGTGGACGTGGGACGGGTCGTCCTGAACAATGCGGGATCCTGAGGAGAGCTGCGGCTGGTCGCTATCAAGCACGGGCTGGAAGGAGCCGAAGCTTCCCGTCTGGAACAGGTAGACGGATCCTGGCCCGGAGACCTCGCGGAACTCGATGTCGACGCGACCGAAGCCACCTTCGCGCACGCCCTGGGTGTCCCACCCGGGCCACAGCAGGTCGGCACGTTGGGTCTGTGGCAGCAGGTAGCCGGGCTCGCCGATCTCTGGGACGTTGGCGGTTTCGTCGGTGTAGGCCGCCTCGCCGACAACCAAATCGACATCCTCGGGTGCGCGGCGCACGTGGGAGCCGGTGACGTCCTCCTGCAGGTCCAAAGTCAGGCTGCCACCGTCGGCGGTGACGTTGAAGACATCGATGTGGCCCCGATCAAAACGGGCGGGATCCGCCAGTGCCACGCCACACGTCAACAGGGTGAGCAAGGCGGCGAGGCAGACAACCACAAGACTATTGGTAACCGTTTTCAACACTTAACGAATACTACTTCCATTAAGCGTTGCGACAAAGCACTACCCCCAGACACGAAAAAGCGCCCCGGTGAACCACCGAGGCGCGAAATCGTTGCGGGAAGACTATGCCTTCTTGGCGTAGTCCTTCTCCACAGAGGTATCAACCGGAACGCCCGGGCCCTGGGTTGCGGACACGGTGATCTTCTTCAGGTAGACACCCTTGGCGGAAGACGGCTTGAGGCGAACGACCTCGTCGAGAAGCGCGCCGTAGTTCTCAGCGAGCTGCTCCGGGGTGAAGGAAGCCTTACCGATGATTGCGTGCAGGTTCGATGCCTTGTCCACGCGGAAGGCAATCTTGCCGCCCTTGGAGTCCTGGATCGCCTTAGCGACGTCCGGGGTGACCGTACCGGTCTTGGGGTTCGGCATCAGACCACGCGGGCCGAGCACGCGAGCAACGCGGCCGACCTTAGCCATCTGGTCCGGCGTAGCGATAGCCACGTCGAAGTCGAGCTGGCCAGCGTTGATCTGCTCGATGAGCTCGTCGGTGCCGACGATGTCAGCGCCTGCTTCCTTCGCCTTGGTGGCGTTCTCGCCCTCAGCGAAGACTGCGACGCGGACGGTCTTACCGGTGCCGTGCGGCAGGTTGACGGTGCCGCGGACCAGCTGGTCGGCCTTGCGCGGGTCGACGGACAGACGCATCGCAACGTCGATGGTTGCGTCGTACTTGTCGGAAGCGGTCTCCTTTGCCAGGGTCACCGCATCCAGCGGGTGGTAGAACGCGTCGCGGTCCACCTTGGCGAGCTGCTCAATGTAGCGCTTGGACTTCTTAGCCATGTTTGATTCCTTTCAGGAGTTGTGGTTGGCGGGCCTGGCTGAAGGCCCTTCCACGTAAAGCGACGAGGTGCGCTTTACTTCTCGACGTCAATACCCATCGAACGTGCGGTACCAGCGATGATCGCGGCGCCAGCCTCGATGTCGCGGGCGTTGAGGTCGTTCTTCTTGGTCTCGGCGATTTCCTTGCACTGCTCCCAGGTGACCTTGCCAACCTTGTCAGTGTGCGGAACGCCGGAGCCCTTCTGCAGGCCTGCAGCCTTCAGCAGCAGGGATGCAGCCGGCGGGGACTTCAGGATGAAGTCGAAGGAGCGGTCTTCGTAGACCGTGATCTCCACCGGGACAATGTTGCCGCGCATGGATTCGGTCGCAGCGTTGTATGCCTTGGTGAACTCAACGATGTTGACACCGTGTGCACCAAGTGCCGGACCGACCGGCGGGGCCGGGTTTGCCATACCAGCTTCGATCTGAAGCTTGATCAGGCCAGTGACCTTCTTCTTAGCCATCGCAATTACCTCCTAGTTACAGCCTCGCCACCGCGATGAACAGCGGTAAGGCTTCCGGATGCCGGGTTTTTCCCAGCCACCGGGGATGAGAAAACGAAAACGTCGCGTGTGCGCAAAACACACGCGACGAGATAGGTTACGCCAGGGCGTCGTCGATAAGCAAAATGCGCTTACATGATGCGTTCGATCTGATCGGCGGTGAGCTCGACTGGGGTCTCGCGGCCGAAGATGGACACGAGCGCCTCGATCTTGCCGGTCTCCGGGTCGATGGCGTTGATGGTGGCGGACACGGACGCCAGTGCACCGGAGAGGATGGTGACGGCCTCGCCGACCTTGTAGTCGTGGGTGACCTTGTTCGGCGCCTCCTCCGCCGACGGCACAACGGTGTCGCCCTCGGCGTCGACCTGCGGCTTCGCGCCGGCCGCGGCGGACTTCGGCAGCAGGAACTTGGCGACGTCGCGGTGCTTCACCGGGGTGGCATTGCCCTCATTACCGACGAACGAGGTCACGCCCGGGGTTTCACGCACCACGGACCATGCGGCGTCGTTCATGTCCATGCGCACGAGGACGTAGCCCGGCAGGAGCTTGCGCTTGACCAGCTTGTTCTTGCCGTCCTTGTTCTTCTCCAGCGCCTGCTCGACAGGCACGACGACCTCGTAGATGGAGTCTTCGACCTCGAGGGTCTGGCTACGCATCTCCAGGTTGGTCTTCACCTTGTTTTCGTAGCCGGAGTAGGACTGGATGATGTACCACTCGCCCGGCTGCTTCTTCAGTTCGCGGGTGTACTCGCGCAGGCGCTTGCGGTATTCAGCGTCGAAGTCGGACGTAGCCTCAGCGTCCTGGGCCTCAACGCCCTCCGCGGCCTCAGCGCCCTCTGCCTCCGGCGCTTCCGCGCCCTCGGTCGCCTCGGCGTTGTCATCCTGCTCGTTGGTGCCGGCCGGGTCGGAGTCGCCGTGGATGACCGGGTCGGTGGAGGGGTCGACGGGCGCGCCTTCGTCGATCATTTCCTGCTCGTTGTTTTCGATCGCGCCGTTGACGTCCTCGTTTACCTCAGTCATGGTTGTTCTCCTCGTATGTTCGCGGGTGTGCCCCAAGGTTACCGGGGCAAAAAGTATCCCGCCTTCCCTCGGTGTTCGAGGAGGCGGGAAACGTTACGCGTGAAATTGTACTTATCGGATGAGAATCCAACGAATCCCCATGGAAGCCAGGGTGTCGGTACCCCAGACAAGGATGGTGAGCACAATGAGGAACGCGAATGTGATCAGCGTGTAGTTCAGCATCTGCTTGCCGGTCGGCCAGATGACCTTGCTCATCTCGGAGACGACTTCGCCCGGGAAGGTTGCGATGCTGGTGGTCTTTTCCTCGGCCTCGTCGGCATTGACGGGGGTGCGCTTTGCTTCGTACCCGTCGGAGGACACGGGCGAGACCCCTCGCAGTTGGCGCTTGCCGGTTGGCTGTGCGGCATTCTGACCGTTGGGGTTAGTCACGAAAACTCCTCCAGGTTGTTTTGGCAGGGGCGACAGGACTCGAACCTGCAACCTACGGTTTTGGAGACCGTTGCGCTACCAATTGCGCCACGCCCCTAGGGCACCTTATTCGGTGCGCCTAACCCTACCACGGGCGCTTGTGGCGTCCGTTTGAGGTGAGTAGCGATGGAGAGAATTGAACTCTCGACACAGCGATTATGAGTCGCTTGCTCTACCACTGAGCTACACCGCCATGTGTTCACTGACGCTCGCACGAAGTGCAAGGACCCCAGCAAACAACAGAGCCCCCTGACAGAATCGAACTGTCGACCTTTTCCTTACCATGGAAACGCTCTGCCGACTGAGCTAAGGGGGCACAGCCTCTTTGTTGTGGATCTTGCGACCCGCTCCGTTGAAGCCTTGAGAAGATTAACCCGATATCGTTTATAAACACAAATCGCCAGTACAGCCCATGTTTTTGCACATGCTTATCGACGACATAAACCGCTCCATAACCTACGCCATAGGCCATCACTCCCTACCGCCCTGCAGCCGCAGAACCACAGCACCGCACAGCGAAAAACCCCGCCGATCCGTGATGGGGATCGGCGGGGTGTGCCTGTGCCAGGTAGAAGATTCGAACTTCTGAAGGCGAATGCCGGCGGATTTACAGTCCGCTCCCTTTGGCCGCTCGGGCAACCTGGCGTGCACGTTTGAAGTGCGGGGATTACCTTACATCACGCCACCGTAATGTAGGCAAATCGCCTGGTTATCCTACGCGTTCGACGGTGAGACGTGTCATAGTGCGCAGCGCTTCGCGGGCGGGAATGTCGGGCAACTCGTCGAGTTCGCGCTCGACGATGTCCAAGTATCCGCGAGCGGTTTCGAGGGCGCGTTCACGGCCGCGTGTCTGACCCAGGAGGTCGAGGGCGCGGGTGACGTCGGCGTCGTCGGTAAGCGGGCCCGTGAGGAGCCCTCGAAGGGCTTCGCCGGCCTCGGAGTCCTCTTCGAGCGCGTAGAGCACTGGCAGGGTGAATACGCCTTCGCGCAGGTCGGTGCCTGGGGTCTTTCCGGATTGTTCGGGGTCGGAGAAAATGTCAATGATGTCGTCGACGATCTGGAACACCATGCCCACGGCGTCGCCGATGCGCGCGCAACGCTGGACCACCTCGTCGGACGCGCCGGAGTGCCGCGCGCCCAGGTAGGCGGCGGACGCGATGAGCACGCCGGTTTTCTCGTCGATGACCTTCAGGTAGTGCTCAACCGGGTTGGTGCCTTGTGCGCCGACGGTTTCGCGCATCTGGCCGGTGACCAGTTCCTCGAAGGTGTCGGCGAAGTGCTCGACGGTGGCCAGGTCCATTCGGCTCATCAGGCGTGAGGCGTGGGCAAACAGGATGTCGCCTGCAAGGATGGCGACGGTGTTGCTCCAGCGCGCGTTGGCGGACTCAACGCCGCGGCGGCGTTCAGCTTCGTCCATGACGTCGTCGTGATACAGCGTGGCCAGGTGCACCATTTCGGTGACGGTGGCGCCGTTGATTACGTTTTGGGCGCGCGGGTTGGGGCCAAACTCGGCGCACAGCAGCGCCATCATGGGGCGGAAGCGTTTGCCGCCGGCTGCGGCGAGGTGGGTGACTTTGTCGGTGAGGAACTTTTCGCCGCGTGAAAGTTCGGCCATGAGGAGGTCCTCCACCGCTTCTAGCCCGGTGTTGAGCCGGGTGTTGAGTGCGTCGTCGCCAAGGTCAATCTTGAATCCGTGGCGGGGTGACGGGGTGGTGCCGTACGTCATCGATAACGTCCTTGCAGGTTGGAGGGGCACATGGATAACGCACCTACCGTAGCCCACATGCCCTTGGTTCTGTAGCAGCGGGTGGCGCTGGCACAATCAGTTGCGTGACTGAGTATTTCGACCTTGTGGTTGTGGGTGCTGGACCGGCTGGTTCGGCGGCGGCGATTGCGGCGCAGCGTTCGGGTTTGCAGACTTTGCTTCTCGACGCCCAGGGTCCCGGCCGCGACAAAACTTGCGGCGATGGGTTGACCCCGCGTGCGGTGGAGACGCTCGAGGCACTCAATCTGGAGGTACCCGCGTATCGCAACAAGGGGTTGAAGTTGCACGGCTACGGCGGCGACGTCGAGGCGCCCTGGCCGCGCGGTGAAGGCTCTGCAGCTCCTCGGACGGTGTTTGACGCAATGCTTGTCGACGAAGCCCGCACCGCCGGCGCCACCATCCGCCAGAACTGCGCCGCGACGGGTGTGGAGTTTTCCGGCGGCGCGATCAGTGCTGTGAAGACGGATCAGGGCTCGGTACGCGCGAAGTGGGTCGTGGTTGCCGACGGCGTGCGCTCCCCCTTTGGCAAGAAACTGGGACGCGAGTGGCACAAAGGGGAGGTATTCGGGATTGCGGCACGCTCGTATTGCGAATCGCCGTTTTCGGACGAGCCGTGGATGCATTCGCACGTGGAGCTGCGCGACGCGGATGGCGTGATTCAGCCTGGTTACGGCTGGATCTTCCCGCTTGGCGACGGCACCGTGAACCTCGGCTGCGGAGCCTTATCCACCGATGCGCGCCCGGCGAAGGTGAACACGAAGAAGTTGCTCGCCGACTATGCCGCACAGCAGCGCGAGGCGTGGAACCTCGGCCCGGAGCAGGCGGTGACCTCTGCGCTGCTGCCGATGGGCGGAGCGGTGTCCAGCGTTGCGGGCCCGAACTGGGTGCTTATCGGCGACGCCGCCGCGTGCGTGAACCCGCTCAACGGCGAGGGCATCGACTACGGGCTGGAAACCGCAGTGCTGGCGGTCGAGTTGATCAACGCGGGTGGCGACCTCACGCTTGCGTGGCCGGCGTTGCTGCGCAGCCACTACGGCGACGCGTTCACGCTGGCTCGCACCCTCGCCCGTCTCCTGACCTACCCGCAGTTCCTACCGCTGGCTGGCCCGGTGGCGCTGCGCGGTCTGGGCGGCCGCTACCTCATGCCTGCAGCGGCGCGCCTGATGGGCAACCTGGTGCAGGAAGACGACCGCGACCTGGTCGCACGCGTGTGGCGCGCGGCAGGTCGCGTGGTGCCGAAGAACGCCCCGCTCTGGGACGTCGCTTAGCGCGGCTTAGTCGAGCGGCTTCACGGCGCTGTGGAGCGCCACAATACCGGCGGTGAGATCTTGCCAGCCGGCGTCTTCCCAACCGTTGGCGTTGATCGCCGCGGCAAGCTCCTCCTGGTTGGGCCATGCGCGGATGGATTCCGCAAGGTACTCGTAGGCCTCCGCGTTGGAGGAAAATACCTTGGCCAGCGCCGGCACAGCACGTGGCAGGTATTCCTTGTACACGGTGCGGAATCCTGGGATGACGGGGGTGGAGAACTCGTTGACCACAAGGCGCCCGCCGGGCTTGGTCACACGCGCCATTTCGCGCAAGCCGGCCTCGAAATCATGGACGTTGCGCAGCCCGTAGGAGATGGTCACCGCGTCGAAGGTGTTGTCGGCAAACGGAAGGTACATCGCGTCGCCGACCACCTTGGGCACCTTACGGTCCTTGCCGGCGGCCAGCATGCCCTGGGAGAAGTCGCACGCCACGACCCACGCGCCGGATTTACCTAACTCGACGGTGGATACGGCGGTGCCGGCGGCGAGGTCGAGCACCTTCTCCCCTGGTTTGAGTTCGAGGCGTTCGCGGGTGCGTCGTCGCCAGTATTTGTCCAGCCCGAACGACAACACGGTGTTGGTCTTGTCGTAGTTCTTGCCCACGTCGTCGAACATTCCAGCAACGTCGAAGGGCTTTTTCTCCAGATCCGCCTTGGCCATGGTTGGTCAGTCTACTTCGGTCTACTTCGCCACCCACAAAAGTAGGCTGTACGCCCTTACGCCACTTGCCAGTTCGGCATACCGAACTTTATTATTCGCCAGCGTGGGCACACAGATTGCCTGCTCCCCTCCACGCTCCCAACGCAAAGGAACGACATGATGAAAACCAAAGTGCTTGCGCTCGTCGCTACGGCTGCTCTCTCCCTCGGCCTGGCGAGCTGCTCTGAAGAAAGCACTGATGCAGCAGGCGGCAAAGACACCCCTGTCGTGCTCACAACGTTCACCGTGATCCAGGACATCGCCGCGAACGTTGCGGGCGATCACCTCAAGGTGGAATCCATCACCAAGCCTGGTGCGGAGATCCACGGCTACGAGCCCACCCCCGGCGACATTTCTCGTGCCGCCGACGCGGACCTGATTTTGGATAACGGCATGAACCTGGAGAATTGGTTCGCCCAGTTTGTCGCCGATCTGGATGTGCCGCACGCCGTGGTCAGCGAGGGTGTCGAGCCGATCGACATCGCCGAGGACGCCTACGCCGGCAAGCCCAATCCGCACGCGTGGATGAGCCCGGTGAACGTGCAGAAGTACGTGGACAACATCGTTGACGCGTTCAGCGAACTCGACCCGGAACACGCCGCAGACTTCAAGGCCAACGGCGAGAAATACAAAAACGAACTGCAGGCTGTGCAAGACGAGCTGGAGACCAAGCTCGCCGCCGTCCCCGACAAGCAGCGTGCCTTGGTGACCTGTGAGGGCGCGTTCTCCTACCTGGCCCGCGACGCGAAGCTAACTGAGCGCTACATCTGGCCAGTCAATGCTGAGCAGGAAGCCACCCCGCAGCAGATCGCCGGCGCGATCGAGTTTGTGAAGGAAAACAACGTCCCAGCGGTGTTCTGCGAATCCACAGTCTCTAACGCCCCGATGATGCAGGTCGTGAAGGCCACCGGCGCGGAGTACGGCGGCACCCTCTACGTCGATTCGCTTTCTGAGGAAAACGGTCCGGTGCCGACCTACCTGGATCTGATTCGCCACGACACGAAGGTGATCATCGACGGTTTGAACGGGGGCAAGCAGTGATCCCCGCAATCGCGGTTGACGATGTTGCGGTGCGCTACGGCGACGTCGTCGCGCTCGACGGCGCAACTTTGAGCGTCCAACCAGGCCGTATCTGTGGGCTGATCGGGATGAACGGCGCGGGCAAATCCACGCTACTCAAGGCGATCATGGGGTTGGTCAAGCCGGATCGCGGCACGGTTCGTATCAACGGCATCGACCCCATGCGCGCCCGCAAGACGCAGGTGCTGGGCTACGTCCCGCAGAGCGAGGACGTGGACTGGCAGTTCCCGGTCACAGTGCGTGATGTGGTCATGATGGGCCGCTACGGCCACATGGGCTTTACCCGCCACGCGCGTGCGGAGGACATTGCGGCTGTGGATCGCGCGCTTGAGCGCACCCACCTTGAGTCGTTCGCAGACCGCCAGATCGGTCAGCTTTCGGGTGGCCAGAAGAAGCGTGCCTTCATCGCCCGCGGTATCGCTCAGGGTGCGAGCATCATGCTTCTCGACGAACCCTTCGCCGGCGTGGACAAACATTCCGAGGCCACCATCACTGAGCTGCTGCGTGACCTCGCGGCAGAAGGCACCACTATTTTTGTGGTGACGCACGATCTGGTCGCCCTGCCGCAACTCGCGCCGGAGACGGTGCTGTTGAACCGTCGGGTGTTAATGCACGCCCCGACCGAAGTGGTGTTAGAGCCGGACAATTTGGTGCAGGGCTTCGGTATGGGGGTGTCAGCATGATTGCGCTGCTTACGGAGCCGTTTGGTTACGAGTTCATGATGCGTGCGCTTGCGACCTCGCTGGTGGCGTCGATTGTCTGCGCGCTGTTGTCGTGCTGGCTGGTGTTGGTTGGCTGGTCGCTGATGGGCGATGCGGTAAGCCACGCTGTCCTGCCCGGCGTGGTGCTGGCCTACATTCTGGGCGTGCCGTTTGCCGTCGGCGCGGTGGTGTTCGGGTTCCTTGCGGTGGCACTGATCGGGCTGGTGCGCGATACGTCCCGGGTGAAGGAGGATGCGGCCATTGGCATTGTGTTCACCACCATGTTCGCGCTGGGGCTCGTGCTCATTTCGGTAACCCCTTCGCACACGGATCTGAACCACATCATCTTCGGCAATCTGCTTGGTGTGTCCCGTGGGGACCTGCTGCAGGTGGCCATCCTGGGAGCGATCGTGTTGAGCGTGCTGGTGCTCAAGCGGCGCGACTTCACCCTCTACGCGTTCGATCCCACCCATGCACACGCGATTGGGTTGAATCCGCGTCTGCTCGGTGCGGCACTGCTGGCGCTCCTGGCACTGACGTCCGTTGTGGCGCTACAGGCTGTGGGTGTGATCCTGGTGGTGGCGATGCTGATCATCCCGGGCGCGACCGCCTACCTGCTCACCAACAAGTTCGGCACAATGCTCATCATCGCCCCGACCATGTCGGCGGCGTGTGCAATCGTGGGGTTGTACTGCTCCTACTACCTAGACACAGCCTCTGGCGGCATGATTGTGCTCGCCCAGGGTGTGGTGTTTGCCGTGGTATATCTGTTCGGCCCGCATGGGGTGCTGCGCGGTCGTCGTTACGCATCTACGCGCACGAAGACGGAATCTGTGGCTTCCTCGCCGAGCGGCACCGCCTCCGCCGCGCCGGCAAGCCGCACCGCCACCGCGCCGGAGTAAGGGGCACCCTCTCCCACCTCGAGGGTTGCGCCGACGACGAGCCCGTGACTGTCGAAGAATTGCAGCAGTTTCGGGTCGTCGTCGGCAATGCGTTCAATCGTGGCTTTCTGGCCCGGCTGCACGCCGGTCAGTGGGACGGCCTCGGGGGCATCAACACGCCCGCTGGCTGAGGGGATGGGGTCACCGTGGGGGTCGCGGGTGGGATGGTCAAGAAACGCGTCGATGCGCTCCACCATGAAGTCGCTCACGGAGTGCTCGAGATTTTCCGCCTCGTCGTGCACTTGGTCCCAGGTGTAGCCGAGGGCTTCCACCAGAAACGTTTCAATGAGACGGTGGCGGCGGATCATCGCCACCGCATACGTGTGGCCGAGTTCGGTCAGTTCGATCGTGCCGTAAGGCTTGTGTGTGACAAGCCCCTGCTCGCCAAGTTTGCGCACCCCGTCCGACACCGTGGATTTCCGCAGCCCAAGGTGCTTTGCCACTGACGACGACGTCACCGGCGCATCCGACCACTCCGAAAGGGCCCAAATGCCTTTGAGGTAGTTCTGAGTGCTGGTAGACAGGTCGCCGACAGACATGCCCGTCAGTCTACTTTGCGCTTCACCGGCACCCAGCGAGGCAGTGCAACATCGCGGCCGAACAGGTGGATCACCTTGCGCTCGTAGGAGCCAAGCACCTCGGTGTAGTAGCTAAGGAGTTGCTGCCCAAGCGCCTCCCAGGTCTTATCTGCCACGGACTCCCGGGCGGTGGTGGTGAGTTCGGGGTGGCGGGTGTCGTCGAGAAGCCAGCGCGCTGCGTCGGGGAGCTCCTCGGTGAAGGTGGCCACGTCGAGCAGCAAACCGTTGACGCCGTGCTCGATGAGGTCAACGGGGCCGCCAGCGCGGGGGCCGATCGTGGGCACGCCCGAGGCTTGAGCTTCCTGGATGGCCTGGCAGAAGGTTTCAAACTCGCCGGTATGCACGAACAGGTCGAGCGATGCATACGCGCGGGCGAGCTCCTCGCCAGAAAGCGGGCCGGTGAACACGGCGTTGGGCAAAACCTCTTCAAGCGCCTCGCGCTCCGGGCCGCCGCCGACGATGACCAACTGGATGGACGGGTCCGTAACCAGCGGGGCGAGGCGGTCAACGGACTTCTCCGCGGCGAGGCGGCCGACGAACCCGACGATCTTCTTCGTACCGGTCGGGTCCCACGAACGGCGCAGGATGTCGGAGCGCTTCGACGGGTGGAACAGTTCCGCATCCACGCCACGGCCCCAATGGCGGATATTTTTGATGTTGTGCTCCTCCAGCGCCTTGATCGTTTCCGACGACGGCGCGAGCGTCATCTCGCACATGTTGTGCACGGTGCGGGTCCAGTCCCACGCCATGGTAGCCAGGGTGGACAGTTGGTACTTCGTGGCAAAGCCAGCCACGTCCGTCTGGTAGAGCGCGACCGCGGGCACACCGAGTTGGCGGGCCGCGAACGCCCCCGCTCCGCCAAGCACGAACGGGCTGGCCAGGTGGATGATGTCCGGCTTGAACTGCGACAGTGCTGCTGTGACGGTGGTGGTGGGAACGCCGATGGGCAGCGAATCGATCAACGGCACCATAACGGTGGGCACCCGAACGATCTCAAAGCCAAGGTAGTCAGGAACTTCGTCCTGGAACTCGCGGGCGCCAGGCGCGATCACGATCGCGTCGTGGCCCTCCCGTTTGAGGTGCTCAAGGACGCGAAGGACGGAGTTGGTCACTCCGTTGACGTTGGGCAGAAAGGACTCGGCGACGATTCCCACTCGCATGCTGTTTACTCTCCCAGTTGACGTGAAACTTCGGTCGAATTCCGGCTGAACCGGACGTGAATTTTTCCTACGGCGAGCCAGGCCAGGGCGGCGATAATCGTCGCCACGGCCAGCACCGACAGGGCGGGGATGAGCGAGAGCGCCCACCCGCGGCCTTCCACCTTGACCAGCTCGGTGTTGTTCTTGGCGTAGGTCACCCACACCTGTTGGCCGGGGCCAAGCCCGGTGGGATAGAGCACCCCGTCCCTCGGCGAGACGAGCCGGCCGTCTTCGGTTTCGTACTCCACGTAGGTGCGGAGTCGGGTTTGGTCGGTGACGGTGGCTACGCCGCGGCCGGGGTTGGCGTGGATTTGGGCGTCGTGAAGCGCGGGCCCTGCGACCATGGCGACACAGCCGAGCACGGCGCATCCGTAGAGCGCCATGACGGCTTGGTGTGCGCGTCTGCGCCAGCGCATTACTTGGCCAGTCGCTGCGCAAGTGCGCGGCGGGTTTCGCGGGTGGTCACGGCCTCCACAATCGTGATGCCGTCGGGCTGGGCCTCAAGTTCAAGCAGCACCTCGTGCAGCTCTGCAAGCGATTCGGCGCGGCGGTAGTTCGCCCCATACGCGAGCGCTTGCTTCTCGACGACCACCCCATGCGGCGTCCCAAACGCCCGCTCAAA
Source organism: Corynebacterium sp. HMSC067D03 (assembly GCF_001811185.1). Lineage (NCBI taxonomy): Bacteria > Bacillati > Actinomycetota > Actinomycetes > Mycobacteriales > Corynebacteriaceae > Corynebacterium > Corynebacterium sp. HMSC067D03. The sequence continues at coordinate 32,117 of NZ_KV803804.1, read as the reverse complement.
CACGTCGCGGACCGGCTCAGCGGCGGGCTCGAGGGTCTCAAAAATGCCGCCGCCGTCGTCGTTGGCCACGACGATGGTCAGGTTGCCAGGGCGTGGCTCGTCGGGCCCGATGAGCAGGCCGTTGATGTCGTGCAGGAACGTCAGATCGCCCAGCAACGCGACGGTGCGCGGTGCGCGGATCTCGTCCGCACGCAGTGCCTGGGTGGCAAGGGCGATGCCGACAGCTTGGGAGACGGTGCCATCGATACCCGCGGCACCGCGGGCGGCGTAGGTGTCCACGCCGTCGAACGGCATGCCGACAAAGGAGGCATCGCGCACCGGGTTCGACGCGCCGAGCACCATCGTGTCGCCCACCGCGAGGGTGTCGCACACGGCGGCGGCGACGTGCAGGCCGGTGAAGCCGAACTGCTCCTCGGCGAGGGCTTGGCGCACGGTGTCGGCGCCGACCTCGCCGGCTGCCTCACAGATCTTGATCCAGGTATCCGTCGGCTGGCCCGTGGCGTTGACGCGCGAGCCGCGCAGATCCGGCTGGCCGGTAAACGTGTCCGTGCGCGACAGGCCAATGACTGTGATGTCCGGATCCGCCAGCAGCGCCATGACGTCGCGGTGCAGCGTCGGGTGCCCCACCACAACGACCTGTTCCGGCTTGGTGGACGCGGCGAAGTCACCCCCGTCGTGGGAGATGGCCACCTCCGACTGCGCGAAGAACCGCGCAGCCAACGGGTGGACCTGGTGGAACGGGGTCGGCGCCGTCGGCTCAGCGATGGTGGGCACGTGTTCCAGGCCGGGTACTTCCCAGGCCTCGTCGCCGGCGATGACCAGCGTGTCGCGGGTCAGGTCGATGTCCACGACTCCATGGTCGACGAACCCGGCGCCCGAGCCTGCGAGCGCACCGCGTGCGAGGACGCCCGGGCCGACCCGGCGCGGCTCGCCAACCGGCTCTAGCAGCGCGTCCGGCACGAGCGGGGTGTCCAGCGCAACGTTGATGTGTACTTGGCCGGCGTCGAACGAGATCGCTTCCGCCGCCGCCTCGTCCGCCACCTGTTGGGTCTCGGCGTAGCGGCCGAAGATGCCCTGCTGCCAAATGGTCTGGCTGGCACCGGTGCCCACGAGGCGCTCCGGGCGGTCGGCGCTGATCACGGCAAGCGGCGTGTGCGACATATGCGCCTCGATCATCGCCGGGTACGCGTTCGCCACCGCCGTGCCCGAGGTCATCACCACGCCAACGTGTCGGCGCTGCACGCGTGCGAGGCCGAGGGCGGTGAAGGCGGCGGAGCGTTCGTCGATACGCATATGCACCGTGATGTCGCGACGCGCGAGCAGCGCGTACGCCAGCGGCGAGTTGCGCGAACCCGGGCTCATCACCACATCAGTGCAATGCTTTGCGACGACCCCCGCCACCGCCGTAGCCAATTCCATAGCCGTTGCCATCTACCTACTGCTCCTGGAGAAACTGGTCCGCGCCGTCGCGGATCTGGTCGAGAATATCGCGGGCACTGTCCCGAACATCGCGCGGGATCTCAACATCATCCGGCAGCGGCTCCGGCGGCAACATCGAGGTTGCTTCCTCGCGGTCGCGGAAGATCGACGGGAACTTCGTCGTCGTCGTAGTCGTGGTCTCCGTCGCGGTGGTCGTCTGGGTGACCGTCTCCGTCAACGGCTGCTTTTTGGCATCCGCTGCCGCCCCTTGCCACAGGAAAAACAGCACCACAGCTGCAATGAACGCCAACGCTGCGAACACACCCAGCGCAATCGACGCGGCACTCGAGCCCTTCTGCGGCTCCGGCTGGTACGGCTCCTGATACTGGGGCTCGTACGGGGGCTCGTACTGCTGGTATTGCGGCTGGTAGTACTGATCGTCGTACTGGGCCTGTTGTTCGGACTGGTCCGGGAAGTACTGCCTCGGGCGCGGGCGCTGCGGCTCGTCGCCTGGACGGCCGTACTGTCTCGTCTCGTTATCCATGGCAAATAGACTAGCGCCCCGGCAGGAGAACTGCCGGGGCGCGTCGTCGATAAGCAGAATGCTCCTAGAGCACCAGCCCAAACACAGGTACTGCGATGAAGTACGTAGCCAGGGAGATGAGCACCAACGCAATCGCGTTGAGCCACACACCACCCTTGATCATCTCGCCCATGGTGACGTAACCGGACGAGTAAGCGATCGCGTTCGGCGGAGTTGCCACCGGCAGCATGAACGCACACGTTGCAGACAGCGCAACAGGGATAGCCAGCAGCAGAACGTTCATCTCGGTCGCCTCGGTCAGGCCGATACCAACGGCCACACCACCCATGATCGGCAGGAAGGTCGCAGCCGTTGCGGTGTTGGAGGTCAGCTCCGTCAGCAGCAGCACCAGCGCAGCGATGGCGAAGATGAGCAGGAACATCGGCAGGCTCGCCAGGCCCTTCGCCTTCTCACCGATCCACAGCGACAGACCGGTTGCGGTAAACATCGCCGACAGGGACAGGCCGCCACCGAAGAGCATCAGCACGTCCCACGGCATCTCATTCGCCGTCTTCCAATCCAACAGACGCTTGCCGTCAGAGGTACCCGGGATGATGAACATGAGCATGCCGGCGATGATGCCGACGATCGCGTCATCGTACGGGAAATCCCAACCAAAGTGATTGCGGCCCAGCGGGATGAAAATCCAGGCAAGCGCGGCGACGAGGAAGATCACACCCACAGCAACCTGCGGGAAGGTCCAGGCACCGAGCTTCTTCAGCTCATCGTCGATCAGCTCCTTGCCGCCCGGAATGGTGTCAACCTCCGGCTTGAACACCGTGATCAGCAACCACCAAGCAATGAAGGTGAACACAACCGCGACCGGCAGGCCGACCAGCATCCACTGACCGAAACCGATAACGATGCCGTGGGCCTCCTCCATGTAGCCCTTCAGCAGCGCGTTCGGCGGAGTACCGATCAGCGTTGCCAGGGAGCCAATGGAAGCCGAGTACGCGATAGCAAGCATGAGCGCGGTAGCGAACTTCTTCTGGTTCTTCATGCCACCAACCGTGTCCGCGGTCAGCATGAGCACCGACGTACCAATCGGCAGCATGACCACAGCGGTAGCAGTGTTAGACACCCACATGGACATAAAGCCAGTGGCCAGCATAAAGCCCAAAATGATGCGCTTCGGCGAAGTACCGACAATCTTGACCACCACCAGAGCCAGACGGCGGTGCAGGTTCCAACGCTGCAGACCCAGCGCCATGAGGAAGCCACCCATAAACAGGAAGATCGTCGCCGAAGCGTACGGCGAGGACACTTCCTTAAACGGAGCCACACCTGCGATCGGGAACACCGCAATCGGCACCAAGGCGGTGGCGGCCAGCGGGATGGCCTCCGTCATCCACCACGCACCCATCAACACAGTGGTGGCAGCGACGATGCGCATCGTGTCCGCGGAGTACTCCACCCCCTCCTTCGCACCGGAGGACTGCAACACCGTCTCAGCAGCGTTGGCAGGGAACAAGAAATACACCAAAACAGCCAGCACCACACCGGTGATCAGGCCGATAAGTTGGCGGCGCCACTCGCCAGGTTCGGGCGCTTTTGCCAGTTCGCCTTCTGAAAGCGAGGCAGATTCGTGCATCACGGGAGTCGACATGGGCGAAAGATTAGCCGACTGCCCCCGGATCCCACATGCGAATGCAACAAGAAATCGGACAATTACACCCGGAAAGAGGGATCCCGCTCCAGCACAGCCATGCACGCACGGACCCTGGCGAACCACCAATCCCTGCGCTCACCTGGGGCGCGAAGCCCGTGGAGGCGTTCCGGATCGGGGGTAGTGCGGGTGATAGCAAGTTCGCCGTTATCCATGACGCGGGGCTCCGCAACGTCCTCCACGAACAGGCGCTGGGTTGCCAGCCCCGCCGCACGCGAACCGGTGAGCTTCGCCGCGATCAACCCCGCATCCATCCCAACAGCGGTATCCAAGGCGCTAGCGACAGTGACATCGAGGTGCAGGTCGCGCGCGATGGTGACCAGGTTGGCCACTCCCCCAAGCGGGGCGACCTTGCACACCGCCACGTCCGCCGCGTTCAGTTCAGCCACGCGGTACGGGTCGGCGGCACGCCTGATCGACTCGTCCGCAGCAATCGGGGTGCTGGTGCGGCGGCGCACCTCCGCAAGTTCCTCCACCGTGGCGCACGGCTGCTCGATGTACTCCAACTCGCCGAGCTTCTCCGCCGCTTCGACGGCTTGGTCGACGGTCCAGCCACGGTTGGCGTCGACACGCAAACGCGCGTCGGGGCGGAGGCGACGGACCGCGGCGACGCGGCGGATGTCGTCGTCAAGCGACTGCGAAGGCTCAGCGACCTTGATCTTGAACGTGTTAACCCCCGGGTAGCGCGCGAGCACAGGCTCGACGTCCTCGACCGCGGGAATCGTGCCGTTGACCTCCACAGTGCCGTGGGCTTCGGGCAGGCCGGTGAACGCCGCCTCGAGCCCGGCGCGCAGCCAGGCGGCGGACTCCTCGGGTGCATATTCGATGAATGGGGAGAATTCGCCCCAGCCGGCGGGGCCGTCGATAAGCAAGGCCTCACGCGTGGTGATGCCGCGGAACTTCACAGCCATGGGCAGCGCGACAACGTGGGCGCGCTCGAGGATCTCGTCAACGGATGGGGTCATGGGTGCTTTATACCTCTTTATAGGTTGGGGTAGTTATAAAGAGGTATAAAACGTCAACCACGAGCCTCACGCTCCTGCCCGCCCCGCTCGTTTCTCACGAATTCGGCGAACCCCGGAACAGTGAACCTCAAGTAGCCGAAACCACTTTCCTCGATTAATCCCTTGTCAAGCAAAGATCTACGGACCATGCTGATTCCGGTTGTAGGTCGGCCCATTCTCTCGGCGATATCGCCTCGCTTCACCTGTGGCTCTAGATCCTCAGCCATTGCGCTAATGAATTCCCTCTCCACGTCGGTAGCTTTGTGCCACCGGGAGCGGAACATGGTCAACTGAGTTTCTTGGAATCGATCCGCTACATGTTTGAGGTTTGCTAGGCCAATAAAAGTGCCAGGGTCCGGAAAATCGGCCGCTTGCCACACCAGATCGCCTACAACCTGAATGAAATACGGGTAGCCGCCTGCTAAACGGACAGCTTCCTGGAGCGTGGCCGGAGACCAATTCACGCCCTTCTTCTTCGCCGGTTGTACTAATGCTTCCTCAGCGTGTTCTCGGTCCAGAGATTCAAGATGCACATAACTAAAGCGCTCTGCAAAACTCACAGCATCGGTAATCACATCCTGACTATGACTGAGCCCAGCTGCAAAGATGGCGAGAGGGAGCTCAGCATTTTCTGCCTGCATCTGCTGCCACGCGTACGCAAGCGAGCGCAGGCCATCTGCATCAGCCGACTGAATCTCGTCAATACAAACAACCATTCCACTAGCCCTGCCCCGGATCGTTTCCGCTGCATCAACAAGCGCGCGCTGCATTTGGTCTCCATATCCCGACGCATCTGGCCTCAGGCCTTCAACTGGTTGAGATCCTCCAACCGAAACACCAAACGCTTCAACCCGCAGCGACGACAACAGCCCGAGCAGCTTTTCTCCAGCCTCATCCTTCCAGCTGCGAGCAATCTCGCCGATTTTGTCCAAAAGGGCATTGAAAAGTGGCCGGTCCCCCGCTGTAATCCAGGCGGTTTCAAAGCCTTCAGCCTTAGCTTCTGCTTCAACTGCTCGAAGCAAGCTGGTCTTTCCTATGCCGCGGGGTCCCACGTAGACCTTCACCTGCCCCATCAGCCCAGGATCATGAGCCATAAAGAAAAGCTCGCGCTTCGCCTCCCTAAGAACTTGGTCTCTGCCATAAATGGTGGAGGCCACCACGCCAGGTGTGTACGGACTGCGCTGAACCATAGCCTCTTTATACCTCTTTATAGGTTGGGCTAGTTATAAAGAGGTATAAAGCGGACGCGTGAGTACGATTACCCCCATGCAGTACTCCACCGCCCAGCCCTTCGACCCCAGCCAGTGGCGCGAGGTCGAGGGCTTCGATTTCACGGACATCACCTACCACCGCCACGTGGGCGACACGCGTGCCGACGGCACCGTGCGCATCGCATTCGACCGCCCCGAAGTCCGCAACGCGTTTCGCCCCCACACCGTGGATGAGCTCTACCAGGCGTTGGATCACGCCCGGCGCGATCCGTCGGTAGGCGTGGTGCTGCTGACCGGCAACGGGCCTTCGGAGAAGGATGGCGGCTGGGCGTTCTGCTCCGGCGGCGACCAACGCATCCGCGGCCGCTCCGGCTACCAATACGCCGGCGGCGAAACCGCCGAAACCGTCGATGAGGCGCGCGTGAAGGCCGAGGGCGGACGTCTTCATATTTTGGAGGTCCAGCGCCTGATCCGCACCATGCCCAAGGTAGTCATCGCGGTGGTCAACGGCTGGGCCGCCGGCGGCGGACACTCACTCCACGTCGTATGCGACCTCACCATCGCCTCACGCGAGGAAGCCCGGTTCAAGCAGACCGACGCGGACGTGGGCTCCTTCGACGCCGGCTACGGCTCCGCCTACCTAGCCAAGATGGTCGGCCAGAAGTTCGCCCGCGAAATCTTCTTCCTCGGCCGCACCTACTCAGCCGAGGAGATGCAGCGCATGGGCGCGGTCAACATCGTTGCCTCGCATGCTTCATTGGAAGAAGAGGCGATCCAGGTCGCCCGCGAAATCAACGGCAAGTCCCCCACCGCGCAGCGCATGCTCAAATTCGCCTTCAACCTTGTCGACGACGGCCTCATGGGCCAACAAGTCTTCGCCGGCGAAGCCACCCGCCTGGCCTACATGACCGACGAAGCCGTCGAAGGCCGCGACTCGTTTTTGGAGAAACGCCCGCCACGCTGGGACGACTTCCCCTTCTACTACTAGGCTTCTTGGGGGTACGGCGGTACTTTGCCGGGCTGGCGGCCCGGCGGCCCTGCGGCCCCCACCCAAAATAGTTCCCCGCTCGGGAACTATTTCGGGTTTTTGGCTCCACCGCGGCGGCGTTCTCCCAGGTCGGCTGTCTTGGGAGGCAAGAAAGTTCCACATCCCGGCCCAACCACGGGAACTATTTTCGCCGGCCCCCTCTTCCACTGACAGATTCTGCAGAATCTGTCAGGGGCGATTTCTGACCAGGCGCGATGCCGGCGACTGACAGATTCCGCCGTGATCTGTCAGGAACGCGCCGCCACGCTTGCCTCAGCCAACCTCAACTAAGCCAAGCTCAGCCTCGTCTCCGGAGACTCCAACCCGCTCGTCAGCAGCCAGGGGAACAGGTTCTTTTTCGGGCGTCGTAAATGCCGTGCGGCGGCGGGCCAGCAACCGATCGGCAACAAGCATCGCGGCGAAGGTAAGGCCGAGTAGCGGCAGAAACAGGCCGACCGGGATCGCTACGACGGCGAGGATGGCCCAGTCGCGGCCGGTGAGATCAGCCTGACCTGGGACGCCGGCGATGGCGTTCTTTGTTGGGCGGCGTCGCCACCAGAGGATGTAGCCCATCACGACCATGGCGCAGATCGCGAGCGCGCAGATAGCGAGCAGGATCTGCAGAGGCAGGCCGAACATGATGCCCATGTGCAGGTAGATGCCCCAGCTGGTCAGTTTTGAGAACAGTGGCAGTTCAGAGAATGGGAGCTTGTCTACAAGGTCACCGTTTTGGCCGTTCACGCTCACGGCGTCGGAGGTGGTGCGCCACGGCACCCAGCGCTCGCTGGCCTGCCACGCCTCGTCGGTGTTCTTGGGGACGAAGAGGCGCACTGATCCGGTGAGGCCTTCGGCGCGGGCGGTTTCGAGGACGGTGGCGGCTTGGTCGGCCACCTCGTCCTTGGTCAGGCCTTCGGCTCCGTGTGCGCTGGCGGGGTGGTGGTCGGCGTGCTCGTCGGCTGGGGCGGCTTCCGCGTCGGCGACCAGGGAGGTTTCGATCGGTTCTGCTTTGCCGCCCAACCAGGTGATTGTGCGGTCGACGTTTTCGCCGGCGAATACGGACCAGGTGATGCCTGTGGCGGACAGTCCCAGCATGGCCACGAGCAGCCAGGTTCCGGCTACGCCGTGCAAGTTCAGCACTTTACGACGACGCCCCGTCGCATTCTCCAACCCAACCAGGGCTCGCTTCCGGGCCATCCGCCACCACAGGTACAGGCCGCCCAGGGCGACGACCCACAGCCAGCTGGCTGCCACCTCTGCGTAAAGCTCGCCGACCTCGCCGAGGTGGAGGCTCTTGTGTAGCGACGAGATCCAGTAGCGCAGCGGGAGTTCGCCGAGGCCGGAGTAGGTTGGCTCGTCGCCAATGACGTCACCGGTGTGGGGGTTGACGAAGATGCTGCGGAGTTGGTTTGTTTCGGTGAGGGATTCGTCGATAAGCAAAACGCGCGTTGCTTCATCGGGTGTCGACGACGGCCACACCTGCGCCACATCCATGTCCGGGTGTGTGTCCTGCGCGGCCCTGATTTGGCTGGCCAGCGGGGCGTTGGTGTCGGAGGCGGGAACGGTCAGCACGTCTTTGTAGACGACGTTTTCGAGCGACGGAGCGACCGCGTAGAGAGCGCCACTTAGCGCGGCGACAAAGATGAACGGGGCAATGAACAGGCCCGCGTAAAAATGGATTCTTCTGGTCAGCGCGGGCAGGCCGCTGCGCCGTTGGACAGTACTGGACACACATACACCTTTCGGTTGATACAGGGACGCATTTTTAGTCGGATGCGTTGGCCCGCCAGTTCCCAACAGATGTCGATTTTCCAAAGCGCCTGGCAGATCCTGTCCTGATCTGTCGGATAGCCCAAAAGACGATATCGGGTTTTAGCACCTTTCCGACGCCGTTTCCCCAGGTCGTGCTCCGGCGAGAATGCCAAATCCCGATATCGTCTTTTGGGCTTTCGGTAGCGTGGTGCCATGAAACGTCACGTACCGATCCTCGCCACCACTCTCCTGCTGGCTGCCTGCGGCACGGAGACCGAACCAACCCAAACGCCTGCACCGGAAACAACGACGGTCGTTTCTCACGAGACGGTCAGCGCACCGACTAGCGCACCGGCCAACGAAACGTCAACCGACGCGACCACGGCGTCAGCGACACCGACCGCTTCGATCCGTGACCTGTACGCGGAAGCGATCGCAGACCCGGCGCGCTTCTTCGCGGACCTCGCGGATCTCGACGGCACGTTCACCTACGACGTTTTGGACATCAACGGCGATCTCGAACCCGAACTGCTGCTCCGCGCAGGCGTCAGCGCAGCCCCAGACGCAGCCCCAGACGCAGGCGCGGCCAACGGCAACCCATCGCCGGTGCGCGTGCTGCGGGCCCAGAACGGCGAGGTCACCTGGACGAAGGACTACCTCGTCGACTCGGACGAGCCCTACCCGACAGTGTTCACCAACGGCACGCAGCCGGGCTTGGACCAGTACGAAACGGACGGTCCCCGCCTCAACGTGACGCACTTCGAACTGCGGGGTCAGCGTCTGGAAAAGGTGTGGGGCCCGGAGGAGACGGTCGTCGGCAATCCGCTCAGCGATGTCACACGGATCACCTGGCACCCGACGACGGACGCGGCGGCGCTGGACAAAATCGGCAGCGCAACACTGCGTGGTCCGTTGGAGGGCACGATGGGGCAGGTGTCCAAGGTGGAGCACCTGCAGGGTGAGCAGTTCCGCGTCCGGTTCGAGCCGACCGCCGACGGCATCGCGGTGACGTACCCGGACCTTGGCTGCGCGGGCCACCTCGCGAAAACCGAGGATGGCTTCCGCGAGACGATCACCGAGGGCACCTGCGATAACGGCGGCACGTGGCATTTGCTTATCGACGACAACCACGCCCACGCCTTCTACAACTCCCCCGATGGTCGCTACACGGCAGATGGACGCCTGACCCCGGCGGGTTAGCGTCGCACTGGGCGCATGCCGCGCAGCACCCGCATCAGCGCCGCGACAACGACTGCCAGCAGCGCTAACCCCACCGCAGCCGCAATCCACACGCGTGCACCGGTGGCGGTGATTGGCCATGCGGGGACGGCGAGGATCCATAGTGCGGACTGTGCGAGGACGTCGCCGCCGATCGTGGCGGAGACGATCGTGACCAGGATCGTCGTGGCCAGCGTCCACGCCACGCCGAAGCGGACGGTGATGGCAAGTGCGGTGAGGGCCAATACGCTGCCTGCGAGGAACGCGAGGAGTCCGAAGCGCGCGTCGCCAACCACGGCCGCTCCGAACGCGCACACGAGGGCGACGACTCCAACGCACCAAGTGGCCAATGCGGCGCGGACGTGTGGGTGTTCGACCTGCATGAGCGCCCAGGCGGGACGCAGTTTCGGCCACACGAGGGTGGGCAGCACGCCGGCCCCAACCGGCAGGATGGCGTAGGCGAACAGCGCCTCGCGCACGTCCACCGGGTATGCCAGCGAGAACAGCAGCACCAGGGCGGTGAGCAGGAGCAAGACGCTTATCGACGACACCCTCGCCGCCATCGCAACCCCCTTCACCGCAGCCACGTATCCGGTGGTTTCGGGGCGCGGCGTTGCCGGCCCTGCGGCCAGCGGTGCGGTGACGTGGTGGACTCGGCGGCGGCGCAGTATGGGTCGGGTGCGCGGTGGTACGAGGGCGGCCACTACAAAGCCAATTGCTGCGAGTAGCAGTGTGAGGGTGAGGGCGGGAATGGGAGATTCCCCCGCCATGGGGTCGGTGGCGTCGAGGGGTAGCAGGTTGAAGTGCAGGCCCATGGTCGGCAGCGCCAACCGGGTTGGCCAGGCGCCGGGGTTTATCCACCACCAGTCGCGCTCGGCGAAGTAGCCGAGGCCGATGGTGAATGCGAAGCCGAGGATGATGGTTGGCAGGATCCCGATGCGTCGCGTGGCAGCGGCGGCGAGGCCTGCGGGTCCGAGCATGCCCAGCCACACAAATAGGCCGACGAGTGCGATCGAGGCCGTGTTGTCCAGGTTGAATACGAGGCCGGCGGCAAACGGCACGACAAAGTCGAAGGCGACGAACGCGGCCAGCGCCAGCCACACCACGACTATGCGGGCGGCGCGGGTGCGCATGGGTGAAACCGGCCGCCACAATGTGCCGCCGCCGCGGGCGTCACGCTCGCGGGTTTCGGCCAAACCGGCGAACAGTGCGGCGGCGGGCGCAGCCATGCCGGTGACTAACAGGCCTTGCGGGTAGAGCAGGTTCGTCGCGGTCTCGACGTTTCCGGCCAGGGCGAACAACGTCAGCAGCACGCCGACCAGCAGGCCTGCTCCGGCGAGCCACCACAGCATGGAGCCGCGCGCACGGATCCATTCGGCGTGTAGGAGGTTCATCGGTCACCACCGGAGGTGAGCCGGAAGAACGACTCTTCTAGGTTGGGGCCGAGTTCCGCGAGCTCGCCTGCGAAGCGGACGCCGCCGCCTGCGATCACGGTGGCGTCATCGGCCATGTGGAGTACTTCGCCGAGTTGGTGGGAACTGACCAGGACGGTGCGTCCAGCTCGCGCGTATTCGCGGAGGTAGTCGCGCAGGTGGGCAATGCCTTCAGGGTCGAGGCCGTTTTGTGGTTCGTCGAGAATAAGCACCTCTGGCTCGCCGAGCAGCGCTTGGGCGAGCGCAAGGCGGCCTTTCATGCCGGTGGAGAAACTGCCGGCTTTCTTCTTGCCCGCGGTTTGGAGACCGACCAGTTCGAGGACTCGGTCGGCTTCGCTGTCCGGAAGTCCCAAGAGCGTGGTGTGGACGCGGAGGTTGTTGCGGGCGCTGAGGTGGCTGTAAAAGGCGGGGTCGTTGATGGAGGCGCCGACATGGCGCAGTGCCGAACGGTCAAACGGCTGCCCCATCAGTGTCACCTCGCCGGCATCGGGTTCGATCAGGCCGAGCAGCACCGACATCAGCGTCGATTTACCCGCGCCGTTGGGGCCGAGCAGTGCGTGGACTCGGCCCGGGGTGGTGGTCAACGACACGTCGCGAAGTACATGGTGGTCCCCGAAGGACACGACCACGCCGCGGCAAGCAAGTTGGGTATCAGTCATGGCATTCATGGTCGTCGCCGAACAAGGCGACCACATCGGCCGGCGGGACCACACTGCCTCCTCCTCTAGGAGGAGATCCCGGCGCGCTGGGCGATCAAGGCAAGCGCCACCCGGTCGCGCGCGCCAAGTTTGGAAAGCAGGTTGGAGACGTGCGTTTTCACCGTGGTCTCTGCGATAAACAGCGTGGCGGCGATTTCTGTGTTCGTCGCGCCGCGGCCAATCTCCGCGAGCACGTCGCGTTCGCGTTGCGTCAGCCCCTCCAGCGCAGCTGCTGATTCTGAGGTGGCTCCCCCGTCGCGGACCCACTCCATCACGCGGCCGGTGACCCCGGAGGCTAGGACCGATTCGCCGCGGGCGACGGCGCGTACGGCGTTGGCCAGGACGTCGGGGTCGGCGTCTTTGAGGAGAAAGCCGTGCACGCCGGCGTCGATAGCTGCATGGATCAAGGTGTCGTCGTCGAAGGTGGTCAGCATGATCACGCGTGGGCCCATCTCCATGATCGTGCGGGCGGCGGTGATGCCGTCGAGCACCGGCATGCGGATGTCCAGCACCGCCACGTCGATGCGGTGGGCGCGGGTTTTCTCCACGGCTTCGGCGCCGTCGGCGGCGGTGGCGACGACGGTGATGTCGTCCTGGGCGTCCAAGATGGTGCGGAGGGCGCTGAGGAGGAGCGGTTGGTCGTCGGCAAGAAGCAGGCGGATCATGCTGCCAACTCCGCCCGCACGGTAAACGTCTCCCCGGACTGCCATGTCTTCAGCGTGCCACCGGCGCTCGCCGCGCGTTCACGCAGCCCCTCCAGCCCGACGCCGGTGCCTGGTTGGGGTCGAATCTGGCCGGTAGAAACGACTTCTACCACCACGGTCTCGCCCGGTGCGACCCGAACCGTCACAGTGGGATCGACTTGGTGGCGCGCCGCGTTTGCCAGTGCCTCAGCCACGATGCGATAGGTAGCAAGCGAGGTCACCGGGGAGACATCCACTGCTGGTGCTTCCAGCGATACTTCCACGCCGGCGTCGCGGTAGCGCTGCACCAACGACGGCAGGTCAGGGATCCCCGCCGCCGGGGAAAACGCATGGTCGCTCTCACGCAAACCGCGCACAAGCAGGCGAATCTCCGACAACGACTGCCCTGCGGTCTCGTTGATCTGCTGCAGCGCCTCCCGCTCCTGCCCCACCGCCAAACCAGCATTGGCCTGCGCTTTGATCAGGGTCAGGGAGTGGCCGAGCAGATCGTGAATATCGCGGGCAATGGCGCGGCGTTCCTCCTCGCGCGCCGCTGCGAGGCGCTGCTCTTTCGCGTGTGCTTCTCGACGACGCACCTCATCCTCAGCCGCCACATTCGCCCCCAGGAGATACCCCACCGCACTCGCACCCCAGTGCAGCGCAAGCGTGATCCCGAGATCGACCCCGTGCCGGTAGAACAACACAAAGTTGTCGTCCCACGTCCACATGAACGGTGACAGCAGCGCCCACCCGCACGCGGCGGCGAGGACAACTAGCGCGAAGCGTTTTCCTGTAAACCGCCCGGCGATAAAGGTGGCCACCGGGACCGCCAACACCCACGGCGAAAAGCCAAGGTTTACCGGCGCGGCCAGCCACATCGTCGACCAGGCAACATTCAGCGCGATAAGCGCAACCGAGGAGAACTTCGGCTTGCTCGTGAGCACCACGCACACCGCGACAAAGCCCCACGACAGCACGGCCTGGCCCCAACCTGCCGCGTCTATGGGTTGGGTAAACGCACTCGCGGTGTACACCGCCGCCAAAATGGCGACAGCGACCGCGAGCACAAGGTCACCCGGTTTGTAGCGCATGGGCGTAAGCCTATCGACGACCCCCGCCCCGCACCTCCTCCCCGAGGAGGAGATCTACTTGTTCAGGCCGGGGATCTGGGGCAAGTCCGGCACGTTGAAGCCGGCGGTCTTCAGCAGGGCGAACAGGGCGCCCAGTGCGGTGAGCACGGCGGCGATGATGCCGATGATCTCTGCAAGCTTCGCGTCGAAGGTCTTCGGCTGCTCCGGCGTAGGGGTGTCAGGCGCAGGGGTGCCCGGAGTCGGCGCCGGCTTATCCGGATCGGCAGGCTTGCCGGGCAGCGTGTTCTTCAGCTCCGGTGCGGCGGGCAGTTCCGCGTTCTGCATGCTGAAGAGCAGCGGCGGATTGTCGTCGCACTTCTTTGCCCTGCTCAGCGGGTGGTAGTAGCGGGACTCGAGCGAGTCGAAGGCTTGACCGAAGTAGGTCTTGGACATGTTGGAGGCGAACGCGTTTCGCTGCCATTCGGGCATGTGTTTGAGGAAGCGGGCGGTGTTCGCGCCGGTGCGGCCGAACTCGTAGTCCGGGCCAAGGTCGTTTACTTCTGGCACGGAGCCGTCGATGCCGATGTACCAGCCCGCCGAGCCCTTCAGCGCCTTGCCTGCTGGTGAGAGCGGGATCTGGGAGCCCTGCTTCATGTCCAGGTAGAAGTCGGCGTCGGTGGAGGTCAGGCCTAGTTCTGCCAGTTTGGCCTTGGTGGCGGCGCGGGCGGCGTCGTAGTCGGGGCGGGCGCCGGGTTCCTCGCCTGCCAGGCGGATTTCCTGGACGGCGATGATGGCCGGTTGGGTGAGGTGGTCGTCGCCAAGCGGCTTGAGCCCCTCGAAAGTTGCCTCGAATGCTTCGGTGACGGCGGTGGCGTACATGCCGTGGGTGAGGGTTTTCGCGATGCGCTCGGCTTGCCAGGCGGGGCCGCGCTCCGCGTCGTTGAGGGTGACGCGGCACTGGCCGTTGTCCGCAGGCGTGAGCGTGGCGGCGTGGGTCGTAGGGACAGTGACGGTGAAGGCGGTCGCCGCGGCGACGGCCGATGCGATGAACTTCTTCATGCTTGTTCTATCGGTGGGCTCGCAAACAGGTGTTACACGTCACGGCCTTCGCGGCGCGCGGAATCCCACCGGCTACGCTCGTACGCTGTGACCAACCTGCTCGAACTTCTGCCCGTCGATCCCGCGAATCCGCTGGCTATCATGCCCGCGCTCGAGGAGGCGTTGACCGGCCAGCGCACGCTTTTGCCGGTGCCGACGAACGACCCGGCGCGCACGAACCTGCTGCGCAACACGTTGGAGCCCGGCGCACCTATCGACGACGACATCGCCCTCGTCGTCTCCACCTCCGGGTCCACGGGCAAGCCGAAGGGCGCGATGCTGACCCCGGCGAACCTGATCTCGAGCGCGGACGCGACCCACCAGGCGTTGGGCGGCGAAGGCCAGTGGCTGCTGGCCATGCCGGCGGCGTACATCGCGGGCCTGCAGGTGCTGGTGCGCAGCATGGTCGCGGGTGTGGAACCGGCGTTTGTGGACCTCACGAACGGTTTCGATGTCGCTGAGTTCGCCCACCACGCCCACGACCTGGCCAGCACCGGCGAGCGCACCTACACGGCGTTGACCCCGATGCAGCTGGCCAAGGCGACCTCGACGCTCAAGGGCATCGACGCGTTGCGGACCTTCTCCGCGGTGCTGGTCGGCGGGGCGGCGACCAACCCGCGCCTGCTCGAGTCGGCAAAGAAACTGCGCATCAACGTGGTCACCACCTACGGCTCGTCGGAAACCTCCGGCGGCTGCGTCTACGACGGCGTGCCCATCGCCGGTGCACGCGTAAAAATCGTCGATGGTCGCATCCACCTCGGCGGCCCCATGGTCGCGCGCGGCTACCGCGGAGCCGGGTTGCAGGCGCCCTCCGATGATCTCAAGGACGGCTGGTTCCTCACCTCCGACGCGGGCTCACTTATCGACGACCACCTCACCGTCCACGGACGCATCGACAACATCATCGACTCCGGCGGCCTCAAACTCCACCCCGAAGTGCTGGAGACGTTCCTGCTCAAGGTGGATGGGGTGACGGGTGCGTGTGTCGTCGGTAAGCAAGATGCGCGCTTCGGCGAACGTATTTGCGCTGCGTACACCGGGTCTGCGAGCGTGGCGGACATCATGGACGCGTTTGCGGACGCCGAGGACACCGGTGAAATCGCACGCTGGCAAGTACCGAAGGAACTCAAGGTTGTGCCGGCGCTACCCCAGTTGGGTCCGGGCAAGGTCGACCGGGCTGCGGTGCGGGAGCTGTTCTAGCGGTTAGGCAGACTGGTCGCGGGGCTGAATGATCGGCCCGGGTGGCTCGTCAGGGGTGCCGTAGTTTGCAACCCAAAGCAGAAACGGCGACAACTCGCCGTCGCTTCTTCCCTGCTCAATCTGTTTGACCAGAAATCGCGCAGCGGCAATCTCTCCCATATGTGGCGGCCGCGAAATGCTCACACCGTCGAGAGATTTCAACTCCTCGTACCTAGGTCTCATCGTGCGCACTCCTTTCCGCAATGGGATCAATTTGGTTGAAAAGGCCACCTACAACAGCCTCTCCAATCCTGTTGACCATGCTAGCTTGCTCCGAATTGAGAAACCTATGCTCGCTGAGCTCATCAAGCACCGACGTGCCAATCGCTACCTCTAGTGGCTTCTCCGAAACACACAGCTCTGATGCCCACCTCAGGTCGTGATGCCATTCCTTGGCTGTGTCCTGCACCCGCGTGTTCATCACTGTGTGGGAAACACCTGCCCATGCAATGAGTGCTGCACCCACTGGGCCGATAACCTTTGCAGAAAAGTCCAGTACAGGCACGGTCATATTTGGTGGCCCCAGAGCAAGCACAATTGCATACCCCACTGATGTGGCGACAGCCAACCCTGTAAGCAGCCACGGTAAGTAGATCGAGTTCTTCATATTGAGTTAGACGTGACGAAGCCGCCTACGGTTCCATCGCAGCCACCTCAACCTCAAACTCGTCGGCACGAAGTCCGGACTGGAACGCAATTGCTTCGCGCATTTCCGACTCAGCCTGCTCCAAGTTCTCGGTTTGAGAGACCACGCCGAGCTCCTTGCATCCGAACACCCGACCGACTCCCCACCTGACCGCGTCGGCGCGTGCCTTAGGTTGATGGTGGCGTCGAAAATCGCGCTTACACAGTTCGGATATAAGGAGCAGGAATGGACCGGCAGCACGGGTTTGCGGTGGTCGATCTGGAGACGACGGGGTTGAGCAACCTCGATCGCATTGTGGAGATCGGCGTGGTGCTGCTGCGTCCCGACCTCACGGTGGAGGGCACGTGGGAGACGTTGATCCAGCCGGAGCGTGATATTCCGAACAGTTACATCCATAAGATCACGGCGACGGACGTCGTGGATGCGCCGGTGTTCCGCGACGTCGCCGCGTATCTTGGTGCGCTGCTGAACGGCCGCACGTTGGTGGCGCATAATGCGTCGTTTGAGCGCCGCTTCCTGGCCAACGAGTTCGCGCGCGCCGGCGCTGAGGACGGCATGTGTGAGTGGTTGGACACGATGCGCCTAACCAAGCAGCACCTTGGCGTGGGCAAACTCAGCGAGGCGCTTACCATCGCGCAGATCCATAACCGTTTCGCGCACTCTGCGCTTGCGGATGCCCAGGCCACCGCCGATCTCCTCGCGTACCTGCACGCGAACCACCACGCGGACATCGCCCACTATCCGGCTGCGCTGTTTACCACTCCCGCGCCCGAGGTCCGCACGCTTCCCCGCGGCGGCGCACCCTCCTGGGCGGGCCAGCTTTCGCGTACATTGCCGACGACTGGCACCAAGGATGAAGCCGCCTACCGTGCCGAACTGACCCGCGCGCTTGTAGACCGCGAAATTTCCCGTACCGAAATGCGCCAACTCGAATCCACCGCCATCGCCGCAGGCCTAAGCGCCGATGATGTCGAGGCCATCAACGAGGAGTTCATCCCGCCAACTCGCCGTCGAAGCCTGGTCAGACGGCATAATCACCGACGAGGAACGCGCAGCTCTGCTCAGCATCGCAGAAGCGCTCGGCGTTGATCCCGCTCTCGTGCATTCGCTTCTCGACGACCCCCTCACCGGCCCAACCCCTTCCACCTTCACCCTGCACCCCGGCGATCGCGTCGCCTTCACCGGCGCCCTGACCATCCCGCGCGATACCTGGGCAGCGCGGGCTGCGGTGCGGGAGCTTTTCTAGCCGGAGTGCTCGTCCTGACGTCCCAAACCGTATATATTACGTCATATATACGAGGAGGTGTTCATGACTGAGGCTGCAGCAGACTCCGTCGAAACCACGGTCTTCATGTCGGGCAACAGTCAAGCAATCCGAATTCCTAAGGACTTTCGTTTCGATTCTGAAACGGTTTGGCTGAAAAAGATTGGGGGTAAGCTTTACGTCTCCCCTGAGCCGCTCTCGGCTCTCGATGTGCTCGATGTGATCACTGCCGATTTACCGGATGGGTGGGCGGACGAGTTCGAAGAACCCTCTGATCTCCCCTTAGATCCGATCCCAAAGTGGGATGAATGATGCGCTTCCTCCTAGACACAAATGTGTGGATCGATGCCCTTCGTCGCAGTAACGCAAATATCCTCGAACGCATGCGCGTAACTCGAGCCGACGACATCGTGCTGTCTTCCATTGTCCTTGGAGAGCTGCGGGTTGGTGCGGGTAAGTCAACGTCGGTTCGTCGGACCGATGCTGTCAAGCAACTCGAGCAGGCGTACCAGGTAGTCGGAACCGGAGCGCCCGAGGCAGCTCTTTACGCTGACATCCGTTTGGAGCTAGAGGCGATCGGACAGCCAATCGGTCCCAACGATTTGTGGATAGCAGCTCAGGCACGGGCAAACGACTGCGTTCTCGTTACCGCCAACACCCGGGAGTTCTCCCGTGTCCCATTGCTACAAGTAGAGGACTGGCGGTTGTAACCCCGCGCACCGTTTCCGAGGGGCAGCTCCGCTTAACGACGACACCGTCTCCGGTCGATCTAAGATTTCACGCATGAAGCGCACCATGATCGCCGCCCTAGTTCTGACTACCGTCCCCACTGGTTGCGGCGACTCCGACAAGGTCACCGAGACCCCAAGCACGACGGAAACGACGCCCGTTGCAGAATCCGCTCCTGCAGGAGAGCCGACCGTCGTCGAGTGCCTAGCTGGCACACCGGGGGCCACACGCTGATCCGACGGCAGCGTTTCGTACTCCGAGTGGTGTTTCAACCAAATGGGCGGCGCGACCTATCTAGAAGAAGAGAACCCTCCTGGGGCTCCGCAAGGCGCTGCAGTAACCGGCTACGGCACTGCGCCGAACGGTGCACGAAACCCCAGCTCAGGCGAACTACAAACCCAATGGGGATGCCGGCAGGGATACATTGACGACCCCGCGCTGTGCGACGCAGTGGAGGAAGTCATCCACTCCGCAGATCCAGAAGGCGAGATCTACCAATAGCCGGCAGCGCCCAAACATCTCTTTTTTTATACGCCGCGCGCTGCGTCAATGAGGCGCATCAATTCGCTCACAGGAACAGTAGCCCCCTCGTCACCATGCCGGTCGACACCTACTTCAATAAGCTTCCGCAGCACGTCGTTGGTAGAAGTTCCTTCCTTTGCAGCAATACGCGCCGCGACCGCAGCAAGACCCCACCGAACTGTCCCCAGAAGAACTGCTCGCCGCAGCGCATGCCCCGCGCTACACGCCGGTTCCCGCCACTCCTACGCAGTACAACGTCGCCCCGATGGAACCCTCTACCCCACTGCGGAAGCGCCCCAACCCATCCACAGTGTTCAAGTGGTCTGCCGCCATCGCCCTGGCGTCGTTCTTCCTCTTCGGCCTTTGCACTGAGACGTTCGATCCAGACGCTAAGTCCTTCATCACCGGTGTGTTCGCTATGGGATTCCTCATGGGAGGGCTGACCGCTGCAATTTCTGGCGTTATGGCTTTGATCAGCAAGTTCCGGAGGTAGGTCGTTCGTCCCGAACAGCTTCAACCCTTGTGCGTGTCTGATATTCAGTTAGACTTAGCCACGACATGACCTCCACTCATGTCGGCAAAAACGGTTGAACCCCTGCGCGGGCTGGTTTACCAGCGCAAGGGTTCGGCGAGACTAGCTATCTGGCCAGTCAATCAACTTGCGGATCAAATCCGCAAGCAGTCTGGCTAGCAGCCCGCCTAAGGCTCGGATTGTGATCTCTTCCATCACTTTCCGGGCCTTTCGCTTGTCCGGCTGGTTACCGGAATCAGCTTCTACAGTTTTGGAAGTTCAAATCGAAGTCGCGGGTATTGCCACGGTCATCCAAACGACACGGCACAATAAGCCCCATGTCGTCATTCAGCGAAGTCCTCGATCAGCTCCGTGAGAATCAGCCCCAGGGCAAGTACGGGATCGCGTTTGAGAAGTTGATGGTCAACTTCTTCAAAACCGATCCCGTTCTCTCTGCGCAGTTCGATGAGGTTCAGCGTTGGGATAAGTGGCGCTACAACGGTGGCAAGGCCGATACGGGCATTGACTTGGTTGCGCGCCGCAAGGATGACGGTAAATGGGTGGCAATCCAGGCCAAGTTCTACAAGCCGACCACGAGCATCCAGAAGCAGCACATCGATTCGTTCTTCGAGGCCTCCGGCCGCTCGTTTGAGACTGAGTCGAGCGTCGAACACTTCGTTCACCGCTACATCATTTCGACGACCGATAAGTGGTCGAAAAATGCGGAGGACGCTCTAGAAAACCAGCAGATTCCCACAAGCCGTATCGGCTTTAATCAGATCGCAGAATCACCCGTGAACTGGGATGTTGTGTTCCCCGGCTCCGAGATGCAGGTTCGCCTCACCCGGCGCGAAACCTTCGAGCCGCGTCCGCACCAGCAGCAGGCGATCGAGAACGTCATGGCTGGGTTCAATACGCATGACCGCGGCAAGCTCATCATGGCCTGCGGCACAGGCAAGACGTTCACTGCGCTCCGCCTAGCTGAACAAGTTGCAAAGGACAAGGGGGGGGGCCGCGCCCGCGTCCTCTTCCTCGTTCCTTCCATCGCACTGCTCGCACAGACACTTCGCGAGTGGACTGCGCAGGCTCGCCTAGATCTGAAGAGCTTCGCGGTTTGCTCCGATAACAAGGCCAGCCGCCAGGCCGAAGACATTGCCTCGTACGATCTCGAGGTTCCTGTCTCCACTGATGGCGACGACGTCGCTACTCTTTTCTCGCAGGGTAAGCGCGCCAATGGTCTGCACGTCGTCTTTTCCACCTACCAGTCCTTGCCCGCTGTTCATGATGCTCAGGCGAAGGGTCTCGACGATTTCGACCTCGTTATCTGCGACGAGGCTCACCGCACCACCGGCGTCACACTCGCCGGAGCGGATGAATCCAATTTCGTTCGAATCCATGATGCCGACTACATCAAGGCTGCTCGTCGTCTGTACATGACCGCGACACCACGGCTTTTCGACGACTCCGTCAAAACCAAAGCCGAAGAACACTCAGCCGAACTGGCTTCCATGGACGACGAGGCCATCTACGGTCCAGAGTTTCACCGACTCGGATTTGGTGAAGCGGTGGATAAGGGCCTGCTCACCGACTATCGCGTCTTGGTGATGACCGTGGACGAGGACGTTGCTGCCGAAGCACTGGTTCGGCACACGCAGGAAGGCATGAACCTGACCACCGCTTCAGCGATGATCGGTGCGTGGAACGCACTCGCAAAGCGCTCCGGCAAGTTGCAAGGGCAAAAAGGCGGATTTGAGGAAGATGCTGCACCGATGCAGCGCACCGTTGCCTTCGCGAAGGACATCAAGACTTCGAAGCTGATCGCGGAAACGTACCCGGGACTCATCGCAAGCCACCAACAAACGCTTCGCGAGCATGCTGCGACCAACGATGTTTCTCTTCACAACGTGGATTTGTCCGTCGCGGTACAGCACGTCGACGGCAGTATGAACGCGATGGAGCGCGGCAACAAGATCGCATGGCTCGAGGCATCCATGGAGCCGGACGAAACTCGCATCCTCACCAACGCGCGGTGTCTCTCTGAGGGCGTTGACGTGCCTGGTTTGGACTCGGTGATCTTCTTCAACCCGCGCAATTCCATGGTCGACGTGGTTCAGTCGGTCGGCCGCGTGATGCGCAAGTCGGAAGGCAAGGACTACGGCTACATCATCCTCCCCGTCGCGGTTCCTCCAGGGAAGTCACCATCCGAAGCGCTGAACGACAACGTTCGTTTCAAAGTGGTTTGGCAGATTCTCAACGCACTGCGTGCGCACGATGACCGCTTCAACGCCAAGGTGAACTCGATCGGTTTGAACGGTGACAAGCCTGATGAGCTCCCGATCGATGTCACTCACGTCGAAGTCGAAAAAGCAAAGGCAGAGCTCGATAAGAACGACTCCACCCCTGGTTATGAGACCTCGGAGCTCACCTCCGAGCAAGTTGCACTCTTCTCCCTAGAGAAGTGGCAGGAGGCGATCTACACCAAACTCGTGGACAAGGTTGGTACCCGAACCTACTGGGAAGACTGGGCCGACGATGTGGCGGTGATCGCGGAAAACCAGATCACCCGTATTCACAAACTGCTGGAACACGCGAGCCCGAAACTCCAGCGCGAATTCGAGACCTTCGTGGAAGGCTTGCGCGGCAATCTCAACGACTCGATCTCCGAGAACGAGGCGATCAGCATGCTCTCCCAGCACCTGATCACCGCCCCGGTATTTGACGCGCTGTTCAGCGATCACGATTTCGCAGCCCATAATCCGGTCTCCCAGGTCATGCAGCGCATGGTTGATGCCCTCGACGATAGTGACCTGGATGCCGAGACTGATTCGCTGGAGAAGTTCTACGCCTCGGTGCGTGTGCGCGCTTCTGAGGTCACCAGCGCGTCCGGGAAGCAGCAGGTGATCAAGGAGCTCTACGAGCGATTCTTCCAAAAGGCGTTCAAACGCGACGCTGACAAGCTGGGCATTGTCTACACCCCAGTCGAGATCGTGGACTTTATTCTGCGCGCTGCCAATGACGTGTCGAAGAAGCACTTCGGCCGCGGGCTTACGGACGAGAGCGTGCACATCCTGGAAACTTTCATGCCACGACGGATACAAACGCGCGCGAACTACGATTTAGCTGCCTGACTGGTTCACCGACGTAACCTCGCGCTTCATTGGACGTCGAAAGTCTTCGACTGTTTTTCATTATCTTCGACCCAGTGAACGGTTAGCTTTGTGCCTGCGGTGCCCATCGAATACGAGACTGGCACTTTCCAGATGACCCCAGGTTCCAGCGTGATTGGCTGATCATCCACAAGGAGTCTCATAAGGCCCGATGCGGCTTGGCCTTCGAAGGTCACCGCTTCAGCAGCGAGATCACCAGTATTGGTAACCTCAAACCAGTGTTTCGTTTCCTATTTGATCTTGCCGCGCTTGTCAATTTCCTTTTCGTGTCGCTCGCTCTTTGACTCGACGCGGAAGCGGACGCCGAGCGGCTCATGGCGCACCCCGACCACGGAGAGATCGATTTTGACTAGGTCATGCTCGACGGCAGCCCAGACTTGGTTCTCCAGTTGGCGGATGTCATCGAATTCTCCGAGCAGTCCCCGCTCCTTGATTTCATTCTTGAAATTTCGGAGACCCTCGAGTTGCGCAGTATCGACGTCATGAGGCAGTGGGGCTCTTGAGAAAAACAGGTGTACCGGTTTCCCGCTGTTTACTGCTCGCTCAATCTCTTCAACTGTTCCCGACACTGCATCTGGTGTTGGTGAGCCGAGTCGGCTGCCGAAGAGCGCGACCACGATGTCGGCTCCGTCGACTCCCTGGGTGTTGATGATCTCCTGAGAGTGACCTCCGAGCAGCGGTACAGAATTGGTCTCCCACCGCCACGGCAGTAAGACTACATTCCGAGTCGTCGCGTGGAGTCGATTCCATGAGTGCAGAGCGCCCTCGACTGCATCTCGGGCATCGGGTACGTCGGATGGGGAGGCGACGAGAACGCGCAGAACGGTTGCCGGAAAGCTCATGACTTTATTCAACGTGTCTAACTGCCCGGGTGACGAGAGGAGAGTCCTAGGACCACAAGGAACTGGTCGCGATTGTCTGTTCGCTGCCGTCGCGGCGCAGGCCCTGTCGCGCGCGGCCAAGGCGGGCGATACCTCTCCCGGGGCCGTGACGGCGGCGATCAAGACGACGGCCGAGTGGCTACACAATACGCCGGCGATCGCGCGCGATTCCTATATCAATCCGCGGGTGATCGAGCTGTTTGAAAAGGGCACGGTCATCTCGGGTAAGGCGACCGACGCGAAGGTGCGGGCCCTGCTGACCTAGGCTTCGTCGCTCTCCGGCCACGTGATGGGCGTGGGCGACACATCGCGGGCGGCGAAGCGCTCCGAGCCGATTCCGGCGGCGACGACGAGCACGATGCCAAGGACCTGGATTGGCAGCGGTACTTGGGCGAGGACGATCGCGCCGATAAGCACGCTGATCGCGGGCTCCAGCACATGAGGGTGCCGAAGGCGGCCGGGGCCATGGCACGCAGCGCGACGATTTCGAAGGCGAGAGGGATGACCGGCATCAGGAGTGCGAGCCCGAGCGCCGTGGCGATGACCGGCAGGGACAGGTACGGCAGCGCCTCGGGTAGCCCGATGGGCGCGTAGGCGATGGCGACGATCGGGATGGTGTAGGCGAGGGCGCTGATGCCGGAAAACCGATCACCGACGCGTTGGGTTAAGACTATATACAGCGCCCACCCGAGCCCGGAGCCGAGGGCGAACAGGATGCCGACGACGTCGACGTTACCGATCCAGGGCCGGGTCAGTAAGACGACGCCGATCATGGCGAGGGCGGGATAGGAAAGGGCGCGCCGCGAGGTGCTTGTGAGCGCGGCAAGGACGAGTGGGCCGAGGAATTCCAGAGCCACGGCGGTGCCGAGTTAGATGCGCTGGATTGCGGCAAAAAGAAGAAAGTTAGCGAGCCGGTGGTGACGCCGAGGGCGGTGACGAGACCGGCGTCACGCCAGGTCATACCGCGCAGGCGCGGGCGCGCGATTGCCAGGATGAGGACGGCGCCGGCGGCCACGCGCAGCCAGGCAGCCCCGCGCGGCCCGACGTCGTTGATCAAGCCAACGGCGAAGGCTTCCGAGAGTTGGACCGAAAGCATGGCAAGGACGGCGAGTAGCCAGGGCGGCACCTCGGCCGCACGGGCTTGCTGCTTGTCGCGCCATAGGCTCACCCTTCCAGGCTAAACCCTGCCTTGGCCATTGCCCACGCCTGCGGTTCAATGGTGCTATGACCCGACCCACGATCATGTTTGTGTGCGTTCACAATGCAGGCCGTTCCCAGATGGCGGCGGCTTTTGCCAAGACGCTGTCCGGCGGACGCATTGAGGTCCGCTCCGCGGGCTCCGCCCCCGCTGATTCGATCAACCCCGTGGTACGAGAGGCGATGGCGGAGGTCGGGATCGATCTAGCCGCGGCGCGCCCGAGGGTGCTGGTGGCTGAGGACGTGCAATCCTCCGACGTCGTCATCACGATGGGCTGCGGCGATGCGTGTCCGTTTTTCCCGGCACGCGCTATGAGGATTGGCAGCTGGCCGATCCGGCTGGGCAGGACCTTGCCACCGTGCGCGTGATCCGCGACGAGATTCAGGCTCGGGTGCGCGAGCTGGTGGCGAGCCTGCAGCCCTAGGCGCCGCGCCGACGCATTTGACCCCGCCCTCGACTTAGGTTAGGCTCACCTCAATTTGTGGTGCGGCGCAGGAGGGAATGCACATGGCGAAACGGGGTTTTGAGGGCGTGCTGACGCGCGGATTTGGAGCGCGCGACCACAGCGCAACAGTCACGGCCGTGACCTACCTCGCCCCGCATTTCGTGCGAATCCACCTGGTGAGTGCAAGTCTGCTTGCCGAGGTCGTTCTCGCGCCCACGGCCTGGCTGCGGTTCTGGTTCCCCGATCCGGACGGCAGCGACCAGGAACATCAGCGCGGCTACACCATCGTCGAGGCCGACCCGGATACCGGTGAGTTCGCGATCGACGTGGTGCTGCACGAACCTGCCGGGCCGGCCTCCAGCTGGGCAAGCCAGGCACAGCCGGGCGATACCATCGCGGTCACTACGCTCGGCTCGACGGGTTTCGTCCTGCCCGAGGAACTACCCGACGGATACCTCGTCATTGGTGATGCCGCGTCGCTGCCCGCCATCAATTCAATCCTCGAGGTGCTTCCATCCGAGCTGCCGGTCGAACTGTACCTGGAAGAGCACACGCTCGATGACCACATGCTGGAAATCCGCACGCATCCGCGCGCGCGAGTGCATTGGGTGCCGCGCGTCGATGAGGCGAGCCTGGCGGCGGGACTGGCTGCGCGGGACTGGTCGAACTGGAGCGCGTGGGTGGCGTGTGAGTCCGACAGCTTGAAATATGTGCGTCGCCGCCTGATGAACGATTTTGGCTTCCCGAAGTCCGAAATCCAAGCCCGCGCCTACTGGTGTTATGGGCGGGCATTCGGCAAAAAACGCCCCAAGGATCTGCCCGAGGCTGCCGCCGCGCAGGTACCTGCGGCCGGCGAGGCTGCGCCTATCAGCGGGACGTGGCGGGCTGAGGCCGGTCGGCGCCTGCTCGCCCCGCTGCGCACAACCTTCATCCTGGCGGCGATCGTGCAAGCGCTGGCCACACTCGCGCAGCTGGCCCCCTACGTCCTGCTCGTCGAACTCGCCCGGCTGCTGCTCGTCGGCGCCGGCACCGACGCGCTCATCCGCCTGGGCTGGTGGGCCGGCCTGGTCCTTATCGCGGGCGCGCTACTCACGACCGGGCTGATGACCTGGCTGCACATCGTCGATGCGCGCGTCAGTCAGGACCTGCGCACCCGACTGCTGATGACGCTCGGACGCGTGCCCCTCGGGTTTTTCGATACCCGCAGCGCGGCGCACATCAAGCAGCTGGTGCACGATGATCCGCTGGCGATGCACTACCTCATCACGCATGCGGTGCCCGATGCGGTCGGCGCCATCGTCGCGCCTGTGGCCGTCTTGGGCTACCTGTTCGTGATCGACTGGCGGGTGGCGCTCACCCTGCTGCTGCCGGTGCTCGCCTACCTGATCGGCATGTACATCATGATGACGCAGTCGGGCCCGCGCGTAGTGCAGGCGCCGCAGTGGCGCCAGCAGATGGCCAGCGCTGCTGACGCCTACCTGCAGGGGCAGGCCGTCGTACGCGTCTTCGGGGGTGCAGCCGCCGCGCCCTTCACCCGGAGCCTGCGAGACTACCTCGATTTCCTGCGATCCTGGCAGCAGCCGCTCAGCGGCCGCAAAACCTTCATCGATCTGGTCACGCGCCCCGCGACGTTCCTGTTCCTCAGCTGCGTGGTGGGCACCGCGCTCATCACCGCGGGCATGATGGATCCGATCTCGCTGCTGCCCTTCCTCTTTCTTGGCACGACGTTCGGTGCGCGGCTACTGGGCGTCGGCTACGGTCTGCAGGCGCTGCGCGACGGTATGCTCGCGGCACGCCGAATCCAGGTCATGCTCGACCAGGAGCAGCTGTCCACGCTGCCTGAGGTCGAGCATGCGGCGAGCGCGCCGAGGCCCGCTGGTCTCGTCGAGTTCGATGATGTGAGCTTTGGCTACGACGCGTCTACCCCCGTGCTGTCGGGCGTCTCGCTGCGCCTGGCGCCCGGTACCATCACTGCGCTCGTGGGCCCGTCCGGTGCGGGTAAATCCACCCTGGCGAGCCTGCTTGCCCGGTTCTACGACGTGACCGACGGCGCAATCCGCATCGGCGGCCACGATCTTCGTACGCTCGAGGCATCACAGCTGTATTCGCGGGTTGGCTTCGTCTTCCAGAATCCGCAACTGGTGCGCGCCAGCGCCCACGAGAACATCGCGCTCGCCCGCCCGGATGCCAGTCGGCACGAGGTGGAGCAGGCTGCCCGCGCCGCTCACATTCACGAGCGCATCCTCGCCCTACCGGACGGCTATGACACGATCCTGGGCGCTGACATCGCCCTATCCGGCGGTGAACGCCAGCGCATCACCATCGCCCGTGCGCTGCTGGCCGACTGCCCAATCCTCGTGCTGGACGAGGCGACGGCATTTTCCGACCCCGAATCCGAATACCTCGTCCAGCAGGCGGTCAGCCGCCTGACCGCCGGACGCACCGTGCTGCTCATCGCTCACCGCCTGCACACCATCACTGGCGTCGATACCATCGTTGTGCTCGATGGCGGCCAGATCATCGAGCAGGGTCGGCACGAGGAACTGCTCGCACGCGGCGGTCGCTACGCCGAACTCTGGGCAGCCGCCGAGACGAAGGCCACCTCATGATCCGCACGCTCATTAACCTGCTGCCACCGGCCCAGCGCCGCCATATCACCCCCTACCTGGCGCTCACGGCGCTAAGTATCGCGCTACGCGCCGCAGCGGCGCTCGCCCTCATTCCGCTCATCTCGGCCCTGTTCAGCTCGCAGCCGGGTGATGCCTGGCGCCCTCTGGCCATGATCGCGATCGCTACGGCGCTTGGCTGGGGGTGCGATAGCGCCGCGGCCCGCCACGCCTACGCTGTTGGCTTCGTGCTGCTGGATCACGCTCAGCACACCGTCGCCGAGCGCATCACCACCATCCGATTGCAGTGGCTGACCGGCGATAACCTGGCCACCACGCGTCAGGCGGTCGCTGCCACCGGTCCCGAACTCGTCGGGTTGATCGCCTACCTGGTGACGCCGCTGCTGAACGCCCTTATTCTTCCGGCCGCGATCGGCATCGGCCTGCTGTGGTTTTCTCCGACGCTCGGCGCTGCAGCGCTGGCGTTCCTGCCGCTGCTGCTTGGCGCCCTCGTCCTCTCGATGCGCCTGGCGCGCAGCGCCGACGCCGCCGCGGATCGCGCCCACGCCCAGCTGTCCGAGCGCCTCCTGGAGTTCGCCCGCACCCAGCAGGCGTTGCGCTCCGCCCGCCGCGTCGATACCGAGAGCAGCCATGTCGGCCAGGCACTTGCCGCGCGCACTCATGCGATGAGTCGACTGCTCGCCTACCGCGCGCCCGAGCAGCTGGTTTTCACTCTGCTGACCCAGCTCGCCCTCATTGCGCTCGGCGCCCTCGCGGTCAGCCGCGCCGTCACCGGCGAGGTTTCCCCCGCCGCCGCGATCGCGCTCATCGTCGTCATCGTCCGCTTCTTGGAGCCCCTGGCGCTCGTGGCCGATATCACCGCCGGCTTGCAACTGACCACGAACGCACTGCGCACCATCCACGCCGTGCTTGCCGCACCGCGCGAGCACCCCGGAACCGCGACACCAACCCTCTCAACCGCTCCCCAGATCGAGGTCGCCGACGTCACCTTCGGTTATGACGCCACGCGCGAGCGCCCCGTGCTTGACGGCCTGAACCTCACCTTCCAGCCGGGCACCACAACCGCGATCGTCGGGCCTTCTGGCTCGGGCAAATCCACCCTGCTGTTCCTGCTGGCCGGGCTCCACCAGCCCACCTCCGGAAGCATCCGTATCCAGGGCACGGACCTCGCCGAGCTCACTCCCGCCGCCCGCCGCGCCCTCATCGCCGTCATCTTCCAAGACCCGTACCTGTTTGACGGCACACTGCTGGACAACATCTCCATCGGTAATCCCCACGCCACCGGCGAGCAGATCGAGCGCGCCACCGCACTCGCGCGCGTGGATGCCGTTGCCGCGCAACTCACCGACGGCATGGCCACAATGGTCGGCGACGGTGGCACGCTGCTATCGGGCGGGCAGCGCCAGCGCGTCTCGATCGCCCGCGCCCTGCTCAGCTGCGCCCCCGTGCTGCTAGTCGATGAGGCCACCAGCGCGCTCGATACCGAAAACGAACGCGCCGTCGCCGCTGCCCTGAGCTCGGAGACCACGCCCCGCACCCGCATCATCGTCGCGCACCGCCTGTCCTCCATCCGCCAGGCCGACCGCGTCATCTTCTTCGATGCCGGCCGCGTCATCGAGGACGGCAGCATCGAGGACCTGCTCGCCCTTGATGGCCGCTTCGCCGCATACTGGCGCCAGCAGCAGGCCGCCAGCGCTTGGCGCGTGCGCTAGTGCTCCCGCCAAGCCCTACGGTAGATTCAACGCCCTAGCCTACGTGACCCAGCTCACCGCCGGGTTGAAAGGATGGCATCAAGAAACGCTGTGCAGCAATGGCTCTGGTTTTTGCAGCTACGCTCGCCGGTTGTGGCGACGAGACCGCACCTGAGAGTTCGGCCTCGCCTGCCACGAGATCACCCCCCGACCACCTCAGCTCCTTCCATCAGCGCAAAGCTCAGCGTTGACAGCACGGATAAGCCCCTGACATCTGCCGCGTGCGCCACGATCGACGGGGAATCAACGATGTCATTCGAAACACCGGATCAGCCGCAGTCGTTGCTCACCGTCAAGGTTGCCGATGGCGCCGTCAAGGATGTGATATGGCAAGCCGGCAACACCCTGCACTCCTGGGGAGGCGACTACTTTGGACGTGACCCGCTCGTGAGTGTTGACGCAGACCGCTGGCGGATCGAGGCCTCCGTGCGTGAAATCAGCGGCGACGGTGCGGCCGAACTCAAGGCTATGGAAATCCAAGCGGAGATCGACTGCACGTCTGACGAGAGCCATCATCGCGACGACCCGTATCAGTCGGTAGCCAACGGCCAGTACGCACCGAGCCCTGAGCGCAAAGCTCAGCTCGAGCCACTCGATGCTCTATTCGCCAAGACTCAAAGCGAGGTGATAATCGACGGGCAGGCAGCGACCGTCACGAAAACGTCATGTGACCCCAGCTTCGTCGCTAAAACCAATGTGAGGGCCGATCTTGAGATCGGCGGAGAATCAGCATCCCTATCGTGGGACTTCACCGATCCCGCCGTGCCAAAAGCCGTGGAGTTGCGTCTAACGGGCAACCAGCTTGGCTGGCAGCACGAAAAAACGTCCTACCCGCACACCGGGTCGAGGGCAAAGCCCACGCACTGCGCGGCACGGTCTATTCCGATGACCTGTCCAAAACCAGCACCATCGAGCCCGTCATTTTCTGCGAAGCAAAAGTATGGACACATCGTCTTGGGAACCTACTGCTGCTCAATCGCCGGAAAAACTCCAGTGCTTGCAATTATGACTTCGATGTTAAGAAGGAGAGGTACTTCAAGTCGGGGAAAGGCGTGGCGGTGTTCGCACTCACCACGCAGGTACTTGGAGAACCGGTGTGGACTCCGAGTGTTATCGAGCGACGTCAGAAAGAGCTTTTGGAGATCTTGATTAAGGAGTGGCAACTCTAATCACACCCTGGCGCCTGCCCAATGTCCGCCTTGATGGCTACTACTTGGGTGCTGCCGTCGCGGAAGTGGAAAGTCACCGTACCGTCGATGTTAACGGTGCCTTTGTCGAGCAAAGCTACGCAGAGGTATGGGTTGAAGGCCAACTGTTCAAGTTCAAGGTTGGCGGTCTCTTGCCTGTAGTAGTGGTAGGCGGCTAGTCGGTTGTGCTTGTTGTGGATTTCGTCGACCACGGCAGCGTGCTCAGCTAACAGCGCCTGGTGCTGTTCGTGGCTAGCGTTGAACGCCTTCTCGTAAACCTGTTGGTCTTGCGCGACGCGTGCGTTGTGGGTGATTAGTGATTCGAGCTTTTTCGCTACCTGGTCGATCTGGGCGATCAGTCCGGCTGCTTCGACTTCGAGGTCGCTGGTGTCGAGCGCGTCGAGTACGGCGTGGTTGACGGTGTCATCGGCAGGTGAGCCGAAGCGGAGGCGGATAGCCTCGAGGAACATGTACTTGAGTCGTTGATCGCTGATGTGCCCGGTGGCGCATTTTTCCTGGCCTGCGTATTTGTGGCCGCACCGCCAGATGACCTTTTCGTACTTACTGCCCGCGTGCCAGGTTTTCGAGCCGAAGAAGTGCCCGCACTGGCTGCACTCCAAGGTCGATGAGAAGGGCCTGGTGCGATGCTGGGTTCGCTGATCTCTAGCCCCTTTAGCTATTTCGGCTTGGACGAAGTCCCACACTGCCGGGCTGATGATCGCCTCATGGCTGGCGGTGACGTAGTACTGGGGTACTTCGCCTTGGTTGATGACTTGACGTTTCGTCAGGTAGTCAGCGACGTACGACTTCTGCAGGAGAGCGTCACCCTTGTATTTCTCGTTGGTGAGAATCGCTCGTATGGATCGGTAATACCAGGTCTTGTTGCCTGCGGCGGTGAAGGTCTCTGGTTCGTCGGTGAGGGTGCGGGCGATCGTTCCGATGGACATGCCACCTAAGTACATGTTGTAGATCCGGCGCACGAGTTTGGCTTGCTCGGGGTTGATGACGAGGCTGCCGTCTTCGCCTTTGTCGTATCCGAGGAACCGAGAATATGGGACGGTGGGCTGTGTCAAATTTTGTGGACGGGTAAA
>NZ_KV803802.1:0-1831 GCF_001811185.1 Corynebacterium sp. HMSC067D03 | reverse complement strand
CCCTTTTTCATTCCAAAAGAGCCACACCAGTCACAGCAACGCACCAGGAAAGTGGCCTACTTTTTCACGCTGAAACGGACTAAAACAGGCCGCCGAAACGGACTACTTCCCAAGCCGAACTGGACCACCTACATCAGATCAGACACAGGCACAAAGCACTCACCCGCGACGAACTCTTGGCTTGGGCCTCGTCGTTCGGTTCTGCAACGCACGCAGTCATAGCGATGATCCTCGATCGTAATAGTGCCGCCGTCCCCCGCGGACTTCTTCAAGCTCGCAACGTGCT
This sequence comes from Corynebacterium sp. HMSC067D03, assembly GCF_001811185.1. NCBI lineage: Bacteria > Bacillati > Actinomycetota > Actinomycetes > Mycobacteriales > Corynebacteriaceae > Corynebacterium > Corynebacterium sp. HMSC067D03. Next base: position 1,545 of record NZ_KV803802.1, on the reverse strand, counting down.
GGCCAACCTGGGCAAAAAGCACAGCAAAGCCACCCTCGAGCCGGCGTGCCAGCAGGTCTTAGAAAAGAAGCTGGCTCCAACTATGGCTGTGATCAAGCGCATCCAGACTGACATTGCGCACGCTCAGCAGCACCCTGCTGCACCAGGGCGAAGGACACAGCCCGCAACGAAGAACCAACAACGCCCAAGCACCCCGCTTACCAGCGACGCAGCTGATGCCGTCTTCATCCGGCCTGCTGACCACTACGAAAACTAGAAGGAGTGTTAACCATGAGCAACATCGACGACGAAACAGTACGGGCAAAAATGCGAAAACTTCGCGTATCGACCTTCGCTGATGTCTTCTACGAGATTGTCAACGACGAGGCCTACGCGGATGCGCTACCAGAGGACATCTTCCTCGCAGCAGTCGAAGAGGCCTACACACAGCGGCAACAACGCAACATCGCCAAAGCCATCACCCAGGCACAATTCCGATACCCGGACGCGAGCCTTGCTGAAGTCACCCGAGCAGAACAACGCGGCATCAACATGCGCCAACTGAAACGAATCGCGGCGACCAACTGGCGGGAAAACCCGACCAACATTCACATCCTCGCACCGACCGGAACAGGGAAAACATACATAGTCTGCGCCATCGGCGTCGCCGCATGCCAAGCCGGATACTCCGTGGCCTACTACCGGCTAGACCAACTCGTAGACATGTTGGCGGTCTTCTCACCGACTGACCAAAACTACCTCGATAAGATGCGGAAACTGATCAATGTCGATGTCCTTATCATCGACGATTTTATGACCATGAGCATCAACCAGCGCGGGCAAGAAGACCTGAGCAAGATCATATTCGACCGCGACGGTCGGCTCCCAACACTGATCTCCTCCCAATCGGCCGCCGCCTATTGGGTCGAAGCCCTCCCCGACAGAGTCGGAGCCGATTCACTCGTTAGCCGCCTCAACAACGGCCACCGAATCCGCATCGGAGACTTCGACATGCGCAAGGCCACCGCCCCAATAGAACCGGACGAATAAGACAAACAGCCGGGCCGACTCCGTCGGCCCGGCCCCGGTACCAACTACCCGGAACACAGCAGTACCGGGTCTCCGGAACACCGGTACCAAAAACCCGCATCTGACAGGCGACAAGCCCGCGAAGTCGTCGACCTGTTAGAACCAAAGTTCCCGCAGGTTGCGGCCTATCTAGAAGAGTCGCTCGATGACGTGTTGGCGTTTACCGCAGCACCGAAACCAGTCTGGAAGAAAGTCTGGTCCAACAACCCCACCGAACGGTTAAACCGGGAGATCCGCCGGCGCACCGACGTTGTGGGCATCTTCCCGAACCGTGAATCCATCATCCGGCTTGTCGGCGCGGTGCTTGCCGAGCAGCACGACGATTGGATCCAGCAAAAACGCTACATGTCACTATCCGCACTCGAGCACACCAAACACCTCATGCACCAAACTGGAGGTGAACATGGCGAACATCACCAGCTAACCGCCTAAAAAAACCCCGAACTGAAGTGCCCCGAGTTTTGTTCCTAGGCATTT
>NZ_KV803801.1:0-835 GCF_001811185.1 Corynebacterium sp. HMSC067D03 | reverse complement strand
CCGGTGGCACACCGCGGGCGAAACGCGCGGCGATTACCGATCTGGTTATCGAGATCTTCAACGAGCACAACGGTTTTGCCGGGGCGCGCACTATCTACCGGCAGCTTCAGGCCCAAAACGTTGCAACCACGCTGTATGCGGTGCGAAAGATCATGGCTGACAACACGCTGCACACCAAGTACCGTCGCGCGTTTAAACGCACCACGATCCAAGACCCGCAGGCGAGCGCACGTGCTGATCTGCTTCGGCGCCGTTTCTACCCCGCGATGCCGACAACCTATCTGTGCGGCGACATCACCTACCTGCGCACCGCGCAGGGGTGGATGTATCTGGCCGTCGTGATCGATCTGAGCACACGGATGGTTGTCGGGTGGCAGATCGCAGACCGGATGAGTGCGCAACTTGTCGTCGACGCGCTGACCATGGCGCACGCGGCCGGTTTCGTCGCGGGCAACGCGGTGTTTCACTCCGACCGCGGCTCGCAGTACACCTCGAAGCAGTTCGCGCAAACAGCCAAGAAACTCGATGTGCGTTTAAGCACCGGCGCGGTCGGTGTGTGCTGGGACAACGCGGTTGCGGAGTCGATGTTTTCCACGTTGAAGCTGCATCTGCTGTACGAAAAGAAGCAGTTCGCGTCGAAGTTCGACGCCCGCTACGAAGTCGGACACTGGATCGAGGCGTACTACAACCGCCGCCGCATCCACTCCACCACCGGGCTGATCCCCGCCGAAGCAATGCGCCAATTCAAAACCCGCTGCGCCGACACACACGCCGCCGCAGCCTAACCCCCACAACCAAACACAACGGGTTTACCCGTCCACAAAATTTGACACAG
>NZ_KV803800.1:0-250 GCF_001811185.1 Corynebacterium sp. HMSC067D03 | reverse complement strand
GATCAACCGTGGTCTTGTCGGAAGCGTTGGAACCGTTGTCGTCACGACCCTTCTCGTGGTCCTTGACCGGAACCTCAACCTCGACCTTGCCATCCGGCAGGTCAGGATCGGTGATGGTCACCGTGATCGGACCATCAACGTCCTTACCCGGGGTGACAACAACGTTGCCGTCCTCGTCGATCTTGACCGGGACGTCATTGCCGTCCTCATCCTTGGCCGAGACCTTGGTGTCATTGTCCGGGTTGGTGAC
>NZ_KV803799.1:0-377 GCF_001811185.1 Corynebacterium sp. HMSC067D03 | reverse complement strand
GTGGAAAGTTTTTTCGGTGTGGGATGAGCTCGCGGCCTATCAGCTTGTTGGTGGGGTAATGGCCTACCAAGGCGTCGACGGGTAGCCGGCCTGAGAGGGTGTACGGCCACATTGGGACTGAGATACGGCCCAGACTCCTACGGGAGGCAGCAGTGGGGAATATTGCACAATGGGCGCAAGCCTGATGCAGCGACGCCGCGTGGGGGATGACGGCCTTCGGGTTGTAAACTCCTTTCGCTAGGGACGAAGCGCAAGTGACGGTACCTAGAGAAGAAGCACCGGCTAACTACGTGCCAGCAGCCGCGGTAATACGTAGGGTGCGAGCGTTGTCCGGAATTACTGGGCGTAAAGAGCTCGTAGGTGGTTTGTCGCGTCGT
>NZ_KV803798.1:0-893 GCF_001811185.1 Corynebacterium sp. HMSC067D03 | reverse complement strand
ACCTCGACCGGGGTTCGGTATCCCAAGCTTTGGTGAAGCCTTGTCTCGTTCCACCATGACACCCACTCGAACGTCGCGATTTCTACCTCGACAACGTCATTCCACCTGCGGGTATGGATCAGCTCGTTCTTGTAGGATCCGTTGACGTTTTCAGCAAGAGCATTGTCGTAGGAGTCACCGACAGTTCCGGTGGAAGCTGTAATGCCGTGTTGGGTAAGTCGCTCGTTGTAGACCACGCTGACGTACTGCGATCCGTGATCCGAATGGTGAATGAGACCTGTTGTTTCCTCAGCACACACGATCGCCTGGTTGAGAGCTTGCAACGGCAGTGCTTCGGTGCGCATGGAATCTGATAACGCCCACCCAACGATCCGTCGAGAGTAAACGTCGGTGACAAACGCGGCGTACACAAAGCCTTTCTTCGTGCGCACATACGTAATGTCGGCCACCCACAGTTTATTCGGGCCCTTAAGCTTTGAATTCACGCTCGACTAAGTCCGGGCGCAGATCAGGCACGTTAGCTTTTCGGGTTGTGATAGGTGATCTGCCTTTGCCTTTGCCAGAAACACCGGCCAAGCGCATCAGCCGGGCGGTTTGTTCACGCCCGATATCAATTCCGTCGCGGCGGAGAGCATGCCACATTTTCCGCACGCCGTAGACGCCGTAATTATCCCGATGAACAGTTCTAATGCGGTCGATCAGCACAGCATCGCGAAGGCGACGAGCACTTAATCCACGGGCCTTGGACTGGCGATAACCACGCGAGGTGATAAACCCACCAGCCCGGTTATTCTTCAACGTCTTACAAATGAACTCGACAGAGAAACGATTCCGGTATTTATCGATGAACCGGATCATTTCCGACGTTTTGGGTCGAGTTCCGACGCGAAAAA
>NZ_KV803797.1:0-361 GCF_001811185.1 Corynebacterium sp. HMSC067D03 | reverse complement strand
TCCTTTACGGTGACGGTGACGGCACCTGCGAACGGTGCTGCAACGTGGCCCGGGTTGGAGGAGTCCGCCTTCTCCACCTCGGCGACAGTGGACTCGACGTTTTCGTCGCGGACTGCAACCGGGCGGACCTGGCCGTTGACGGTCAGGATGACCTGGCGCATACCCTTCTCGTCTGGCTCGCCAACAGCGTCAAGGCTGACCACCAGCGGCGGACGGTTCTCCCCGATCTCGCCGTAGTAGAGCATGGTCTCAACGCCCTCTTCCAGGCCGTAGAAGAAGGTCTTGTCGCCCAGCTGGTCGGTGATGCCGTAAGTGCGCAGGTGCTCCTGGTACTCGGCGTACTGCTTCGGGAACAGCAGCT
>NZ_KV803796.1:0-342 GCF_001811185.1 Corynebacterium sp. HMSC067D03 | reverse complement strand
CCGATTGTTATGGTGCCGCTTCCCGAATGGACGCGTATCCAATCCGGTGCCGGTGACGAGGTCACGCTCACGCTGACTGATGGCACGACAATGACGGGTGCGGAGTTTCTCGCGCAGCAATTCGGCGACGAGTTGGAAGTCGCGGCGTTTCACCCGACCGAGGGTGCAGTCAACCTGTATCGCACCCAGCGGTTTGCCAATAGTAAGCAACGCGCGTTGGCATCCATGATGTCGCCAACCTGTCCGGTGCCCGATTGTCGGCATGGAGCTGACAACTGCGAAATGCACCACATCCACGCCTGGCGGCACGGCGGGGAGACCAACCTTGCCAACCTCGTGCCG
>NZ_KV803795.1:0-408 GCF_001811185.1 Corynebacterium sp. HMSC067D03 | reverse complement strand
CCCCATTGCGCTGCCTCGTCCAGGGTGGTGATGCGGGTGAGTTTCAGTGCGAGTTGGTAGATGGTGCGGCCAGCATCAGTGCGTGGTCGTGAGGTGGTGTAGCGGCGTACTCTGCGTTGGGCGTGCACGAGGCAGCGTTGGATTTTGGTGTTTGGCCAGCACGTTTTAATTGCGCTTGTGGCTCCTCGGCCACCGTCGATCACAGCGATCAACGGTGCTTCGATGCGCTCGAGCAGGCATTTGTAGTCGTGCGTGGTTTCTTGTTTGCACCAGTGCCAGGCGATGACGTGGTCGAGCGTTGCCGCCACGATCAGACAGCCACCTGCGGTGTAGGTGCCGTCGATGAAGATCTGGTCGTAGACCCTGCCTGTATGGCCGATGGTCGGGTCAGGCACGTCAACCAGCCAG
>NZ_KV803794.1:0-801 GCF_001811185.1 Corynebacterium sp. HMSC067D03 | reverse complement strand
GTGTTGTGTGAGAACTGTATAGTGGACGCGAGCATCTTGTTCTTTTTGTGTAATTTTTGTTTGTTGAGTTGTCTGCAGTTTTTGTAGCGACCGTAATTGTTGTTTTGTGTTACGGGCGTATGGTGGATGCCTTGGCATGCTGGGCCGATGAAGGACGTGTGAGGCTGCGTTAAGCCTCGGGGAGTTGCCAACAGTGCGTTGATCCGAGGATGTCCGAATGGGGAAACCCAACACCAGTTGTGTGGTGTTACCTGCAGGTGAATGCATAGCCTGTGTGGAGGTGACGTGGGGAAGTGAAACATCTCAGTACCCACAGGAGAAGAAAACAATTTGTGATTCCGTGTGTAGTGGCGAGCGATAGCGGATGAGGCTAAACCGTGTGCGTGTGATACCTGGGTAGGGGTTGCGTGTGCGGTGTTGTGGGGTGTGATCGTTGCGGGCTACCTGACCGCAGGATGGTGTGTGTGCGTTAGCGGAAACGTCTGGGATGGCGTGCCGGAGCGGGTGATGAGCCCCGTACGTGAAGGCGTTGCATATGTTGTCTGATCATGTTTTCCCCGAGTAGCAGCGGGCTCGTGAAATCTGCTGTGAATCTGCCGGGACCACCCGGTAAGCCTAAATACCCAGTGTGACCGATAGTGAATAGTACCGTGAGGGAATGGTGAAAAGTACCCCGGGAGGGGAGTGAAAGAGTTCCTGAAACCATGCGCTTACAATCCGTCAGAGCACCGTTTGTGTGTGATGGCGTGCCTTTTGAAGAATGAGCCTGCGAGTCAGCGGCATGTCGCGAGGTTAACCCGT
>NZ_KV803793.1:0-472 GCF_001811185.1 Corynebacterium sp. HMSC067D03 | reverse complement strand
AGCATCTGTGCCGATGGGCCAAGGTTGCGCTTGTCAGCGAAATCACAAGCGTCAACGTAGGTGTCTTCGCAGCCAAGGCTGCGGTATTCGGACGCCATCCAGTTCAGTTGCAAAAACAGATCCGGACGATTCACATCAGCCCCATAACCGGGAAGGGGAACTGCAGTGCCGTCAGACAAGATGACACCGTGTTGTTCCCATACGTCGGGAAGACCGTCACCATCAGAATCAACCAGGTCGAGCCCAGCGCCGAAATCAACCGGGGCGATCAATGCTTGCTCATCGCAAGCGTCGCACGCATTGGCGGGGGTGATACCGGCAATGGCCATGGTGGCAGTCAGTGCTGCTGCGATGGTGTTGCGGATTGCGTTTCGCATTGGTGGTGCTCCTTGGTGATTTCTTGTTTCGCTGATCAGGACCTGTTCTTCCTGACATCCATAAGGTTATGCAGTTTGTATGCGCAGGTAAAACG
>NZ_KV803792.1:0-293 GCF_001811185.1 Corynebacterium sp. HMSC067D03 | reverse complement strand
CCGTTGGGGGTTTCAAGCAGGTATGGCTTTTCCGAGTAGTTGAACTTGCCAAACTGGTAGAGGTAGTTCATCACCGAGTCATACTCAGGTGCCATCGGAAGCGATACACCCTTAATAAGGTCGCCGACGGTGTCGTTAGCACCCCAGTGGCGAAGATCTAGAGTGTGGCCTAATTCGTGCAGGATGGTGTTGCGCAGTTTTGCATCTGATCCCATCAGGCGGTTATTGGCGATGAAAAGCGAGTTATCGCCAACCAAGGAAATACCCGAGGCGTAGTTACCTTGATCAATCTG
>NZ_KV803791.1:0-47663 GCF_001811185.1 Corynebacterium sp. HMSC067D03 | reverse complement strand
CGAAACGGCCTAAAACAACTTGACAAAACACAATCGTCAGTAACTTTTCGACTCAACTACCACATCTCCCCGAAAGACACGTAACGATGACCGCTGCTCCGCATTCTATCGACCCTTAAACCTATCTGGATGATTTGCTGGCCGAAGCGTCACCGGATTTGATGCGGCAGTGAAGCGTCCTGGGTTTGGTTCCGATCGTTTCTAGAGAAAGATTGGGATCATGCCAAGGAAGTACAGTGATGAGTTCAAGGCCAAGGCGGTGCGTCTGGCTGGGGAACTTGTTGAGCTTGAAGGGTGCTCGAAGTGAGGTGCGGCGGTTGAGGTCGGTGACAAGCTCGGCGTCTCCGCGCACACGCTTAATAATTGGTTGAAGCCTTCAGGGCCGTCACACGGCGTCGAGGTCAGCTCCGGCGAGTTAGTAGACGATGAACTGAAGCGTCTGCGGCGGGAGAATAAAGAGCTGCGCAGGGCGAACGAGATTTTAAAGACCGCGTCGGCTTTTGTCGCTTAACCCTCCAAAAACAAAAATCTCGAGACAGCGTAGGAACGATGTCTCGAGACAACACATTGTGCCCCGGGTGATGTCTGGTTCCGTGACATCGTTCCGCATGTCTCATGAGATCGTTCCGGTGTCGAGAGCCATTATGTCTCGTCACATCGTTCCGGTGAGAAGCGAGGTGTCCGACAACACACCACAGTTGCCCCACACACGCTGAAACTGATGTCTCGCGACATCGTTCCTCCATGCTGAAGCCATGGAGAAACCAACGCCAAAAATCATCATCGAAATCATGCTCGCCACCGGCATGACCCAAGCCGAAGCAGCCCAACACTTCGGCGTAACAACGCGTTGGATCCGAACACTTCAAAAGCGCTACAACGAAGGCGGCCTGGAGGCACTAACCCCCAAATCAAAACGTCCCCACACAAACCCACGCGCCACTGCCCCCGAAGTAGTCGACCGCATCCTGCAACTACGCAACGAACTAACCAACCGCGGCACCGACGCAGGAGCCCACACCATCCGCTGGCACCTCGAACAAGAAGACACAACCCCGCTGCCAGCAGCAGCAACAATCCACCGCATCCTCAAAAACAACGGACACGTCACACCCCAACCACAAAAACGTCCCCGCAGCTCATGGATACGATTCCAAGCAGACCAACCCAACGAAACATGGCAAATGGACTACAGCGATTGGACCATCGCCGGCCACCAACGCGTCGTCATCCTCACCATCCTCGACGACCACTCCCGCTACGTCCTACGATGCCAAGCCTTTACCAGCGCAACCGTCACCCACGTCATCGAAGCCTTCACCCACACAGCCGCCACCCACGGCTACCCACCATCAACCCTGACCGACAACGGACGCGCCTTCACCACCAGCCACGACCGCACCAACCCAGCACGCAACGGCTTCGAACAACTCCTCCTCGACCTTGGCATCGAACAGAAAACCTGGGACACTTCAGTACAACACCGAACGCATCCAACAACGACTCAAGGGCCTGACCCCGATGCAATATCGGAATCAGACCCTTGAAGCCCTAACCACCTAGAATTAAACCAGTCCAACTTTCGGGGGCCAGTTCATCGCCGTGGCGGTGGTTTTGACGTGTTGAAGCTGTGTTCCGTCGGTGCTCCAATTAGCCTTTCGGCGAGATAGAGTGCTCTCAGGACTTAGCGGGGGTAACCGAATACCAGGTCACTGCTGCATAAACAGCAAAAGCGAAGACCAAAACTAGCGGAACGAATGCCCCTATAGCAATGCAGACCGCAAGCAGGCCGACGGCCTTAAGGCCGCCTTTCGGCTCCGACGATGACCCAATTAGTAGTGCTGTTGGAATGGTAGCGACGAAGAGAAGAGCTACCAACAGAAGCGGAGGAGCTTCTTTTACATACCCCGCAAGCAAAGTCCCGACGCCCGCGCAAATCCACAGGAATTTTCGTAGGCTCATAGAACGGCTCCTCTAATTACTCGTTAGGTGCAATCGCGACAGGAGCGATATTCGCACCAAGGATCGCCGCGGCGAGGCTAAATGCGCCGACTTTCTTGAGGGCGGTGGCGATCATTTGCTAGTTATTCATAATGACTTGAACGAGCTTAGCCTGCTGGGCTCCGGGAATGCAGCCAGTGAGCACACCTGCGAGAGCCCACACAGCACTGTTCGGGTCCTCCCACGATTTTGTAAAGACTGCGCCCCCGATCCCTACCGCGCATCCGATCGCAGCCACGATGACGAGCGGTGCAACCCTCGGAGCTGGTCCGTCGTTGCGCTCAAGCGATTGGAGTTCGGCATCCAGTTCATCCGCCGGTAGGCTAGAAAGGTATTCAAGCTCAGAATCCAGCTGCTCATGGATCTCTTCGGTTTCAGTTTCGGAGGCACCAGAAAAATTTGGTTGCGAGAGGGTTTCGGAGGCTGGTTTGGCGGCTCTTGCAGCGGTGATTTCGGGCGTCGCTGCGTGGGCTGGTTGCATGGCCGCCACTGGCATGGCCACGACAAGACAGAGTGCGAGTAGTCACTTGTACATTGCGGTTTCCCTTCAATCTGGGCGTATTGGCATGGTGTTGGAATACACCTGACATCAAAATAAAGCCCGATGTCTAGTATTTCAGCGCGACTGCTACTCGAAGCACTTTCGTTCACACCTAGATGGGGGCGGGATGTGAACCAATCCCCCCGCCGCTGGTATCGCCCTGGCGGGGGTTGCGTCGTTCTTCACCTACAGCCGCGCGACCACCGCCTCCGCCACCGCGGCGTGACCCACGCTGGTCGGGTGCACCGGGACTGCTTCATCCCCCGTCACCGGCCCCAGCGCAGAGACCCGCCGCGAGCCCGCAGGTGCGCACACGCCGAGCCCGTCGTCCGGCGGGGCCCCTCCGCCGCGGCGGAAATTTGTCAGTTCGTGGCCGGTGAAATTTGTCCTCGGCGAAGGCGAGCGGGGCGGCATTGCTTTCTCCACGCCGCCCGAGGTCACGCTCGATCGCTGGCGGAAAGCACTGCCCGTACTGGAAACGATGCTCGGCGTTGCAGACCTCGATGTCAGCCGCAGCGCGCCCGGCGAGGTCGTGCTGTGGCTACCCCGCGAGATCCGCGTCCGCTTTTGCTACTTAACCCCGTTATACGCTCGGGGAAGTGCTTTATACCAGTAGGTTGCGTCACTTCTTGCTGAAAATAAGAGTGGAGGGGGTTCCGGTGACAGTTTTCCGAACTCTTTCGGAAAAGTTTCCCGAAACCCCCTCCTGGGGTGGTGCCCCAGGTGAGACTCGAACTCACACTGGACGGGTTTTGAATCCGTTGCCTCTGCCAATTGGGCTACTGGGGCGACGCGCGAAAGTGTATCGCAGTTCACCCCGATGTGTGAAATCGCAGGTTGATTAGGTGCGGAAGGTCGTGTCGTGGCGCCCGCTAGACTGGCTGACCGTGACTACAACATCGGAAAAATCCAAGCGTTTGCTGTTGATCGACGGCCACTCGATGGCCTTCCGCGCGTTCTATGCGTTGCCTGCGGAGAACTTCTCCACGTCGGGTGGGCAGCACACGAATGCGGTGTACGGATTCTTGTCCATGTTTGCCAATATTCTTTCCGACGAAAAGCCGACGCACGCTGCCGTCGCGTTCGACGTGGGCCGAAAGACGTTCCGTACGGAGCGTTTCCCGGAGTACAAGGCGCAGCGTGAGGCTACTCCGCCCGAGTTCAAGGGCCAGGTTCCTCTGATTGAGGACGTGCTGGGGGATCTCGGCATCGTGACGTTGAGCAAGGAAAATTTCGAGGCGGACGATATTGTCGCCACGCTTGTGACCCAGGCTCGTGCAGATGGTGACTACGAGATTGTTCTGGTCAGTGGCGATCGCGACTACATCCAGCTTGTCGACGACACCACGACTCTCCTGTACCCAATGCGCGGCGTGTCCACGATGACGCGTTTTAACCCAGCTGAGGTGGAAAAGAAGTACGGCCTAACACCTGAGCAGTACCCGGACTTTGCCGCCCTGCGCGGCGACCCGTCGGATAACTTGCCGAATGTGCCGAAGGTGGGGGAGAAGACCGCCACCAAGTGGATCACGCAGTACGCCACGCTCGAAGGGCTCATTGAGCATGCGGACGAGTTAAAGGGGCAAGCAGCCAACAACTTCCGCGAGCGCATTGATCAGGTGCGGTTGAACCGTGAACTTACCGCGATGGTCACCGATGTGGAACTGCCCGTGGCGCCGGGTGATCTCGAACTCAAGCCAGCCGATGTCGCCCAGGTTGCGGCGCGTTTCGACGACCTCGAGTTCGGCGTGAATCTGCGCGAACGCGTGCTCGCCGCTGTACCGACCGATGGCAGCGCACCCGAACCTGAGACGGTGGAGCTGGCTGACGTGACGGTTGATAACGAGTCGCTGGACACCTGGCTGAGGTCCCATGAAGGTCAAGGCCTTGCCCTGTACCTTTCCGGTACGGCGACGCCGGGATCGGGTGACCTGACGGCGCTGGCTATCGTCGATAAGCAGCGCCACGGCATTGCGAAACTTGCCGCCGATCTGTCGGCTGATGAGGACAAGGCGCTGAAGACCTGGCTCGAGTCGGATGACCCGAAGTTCCTGCACGAAGCCAAGGCTGCCTATCACATGCTGCGTGGCCGTGGCATCGAGTTGCGCGGTATCGCACACGACACTGCGATCGCGGCGTATCTGCTGCGTCCCGGCCAGCGCACGTATGCGCTCGAGGATGTGTACCAGCGTCACCTGCAGCGCCAGCTCAGCACCAGCTCTGATCAGCTGAGCTTGCTGGATGATTCGGGCGACGTGGATGCGGCTGCGGCGATTCTGGAGCTTGCCGCAGAGTTGTCCAAGGACCTGCGCGAGATCAACTCCTACGAGTTGTACGCGAACCTCGAACTGCCACTGGTCACGGTGCTCGCGGAAATGGAGCACATTGGCATCGCCGTTGATCTGGACGTTCTGGAGGGGCTGCGCAAGGACCTGACACACAAGGTTGAGCAGGTGGAAGAGCAGGCGCGCCAGCTGGTCGACGAGCCGGACCTGAACCTATCTAGCCCGAAGCAGCTCTCTGTCGTGCTCTTTGACAAGCTTGCGCTGCCGAAGACGAAGAAGACGAAAACGGGTTACTCGACTGCTGCGGCGGAGATCGAAGCGCTCGCAGAGAAGAATCCGCACCCGTTCCTCGATTATCTGCTCGCGCACCGTGAGCACCAGAAGATGAAGTCCACGGTGGAAGGCCTGATTAAGACGGTGCAGCCGGATGGCCGGATCCACACCACGTTTAATCAGACTGTGGCCTCGACGGGGCGTCTCAGCTCGGCGGAGCCGAACCTGCAGAACATTCCCGTGCGTACTGAAGCCGGGCGCAAGATTCGCTCTGCGTTTGTAGTTGGCGAGGGCTACGAGTGCCTGCTTACCGCCGACTACTCGCAGATTGAGATGCGTGTGATGGCGCACCTCAGCCAAGACGAGGGCCTGATCGAGGCGTACCGGGCTGGGGAGGACCTGCACAACTTCGTTGGCTCCCGCGTGTTTGATGTTCCGATCGATCAGGTCACGCCAGAGCTACGTCGCCGGGTCAAGGCAATGTCCTACGGCCTCGTCTACGGCTTGTCTGCCTACGGCCTGTCGCAACAGTTGTCGATCTCTGCCGGTGAGGCGAAGGGCATTATGGAGAACTACTTCGAACGATTCGGCGGGGTAAAGCGCTACCTTGATGAGGTCGTCGAGCAGGCGCGTCGCGACGGCTACACCTCGACGGTGTTCGGTCGCCGCCGCTACTTGCCGGAACTCACAAGTGACAACCGAATCGCGCGGGAGAACGCCGAGCGTGCGGCGCTGAACGCCCCGATCCAGGGCACTGCTGCGGACATCATCAAGGTTGCGATGCTTCGTGTCGACGACGCCTTGCGCGACTACGCATCACGTGTCCTCCTGCAGGTGCACGATGAGTTGGTGCTCGAGGTTGCCCCGGGCGAGCTAGACGCCGTCCAAGCGATCGTGGAGCGCGAAATGGACAAGGCAATCGAACTCCTCGTCCCGCTAGAGGTGTCTGCAGGTACTGGCGCAAACTGGGAAGAGGCGGCGCACTAGCCGCGAGTACGTTTCGGGAAAGCACGAGGCGGGCATCACGTGAAGCACGCAAACTTCATCTGATGCCCGCCTCGAGTACGGCGTCCCCAGTTACCGTATCCCCCGACGTGGCCCAACCCCCCAGGCCATTTCCTCTTTCTATTTTGTTACCACCTAGCGGCGGGGTTCTCGATTAGGTACCGAGCCTCAGGCAGTGCTTAGATTTCACTCTGTTCTGGGGCTATTCCTCAAGAACCAGGTAAAACCTTAATTGCTACTGAGCGGGCGCACAAGCAATACACAGTAACTGTTAAGCATGTGACGGAATGTCTAATAAGTCGCAGCTTATGTGGACAGGTGAACGGCTTTTTGGATCCTTTAGTTACGTGGGGGTAAGTGCCAAAATCCTACCCCCGACACCTACCCCCGCTGGGGTGTTAGCGAGGCCTGATTGGCCTACACGTCACTGACGGTTTTCTCGTCGGAGGCATCCTCGACTGCGTCTTCAACTGCTTCTTTAAATTCATCCTCCTCGAGATTGGAGTCTTCAGCGAGATCTTCAATCTCGTCCGAGGTGTCGTCGTCAAGCGCGGCCTCAACAGCTTGAGCGCGGCGCTCGCCTTCTTCTTTCAGGCGGGTGCGGTGGCGGAAGTAGACGACGGTCATCACTGTCATCACGAACAGGCCGAGGTAGCCCAGGATCGGGTACAGGTTGGAAACGAGCGGCTGGAAGCCGGCGAAGGAAAGGCCAAAACCGACAATGCAGGCGATGGCATAGACCGGGTAGAAGCGCTCTGGGTTCTTTCTGGTGAGTCGCTTTGCCAGCGCGTAGAACATGCCCAAACAGGTGTTGAACACCATGAGGAAGATCACCCAGGTCATGATGAAGCCCAGGACTGGGTGGACGTTATCCAGCACGGTCAAAAGTGGCATGTCGTGGCCGTTTACTGCCTCGACCTGCATGAGCAGCGCGGCTACAAGAAGGGCAAGAAGTGCCACGTAAATGAGTCCACCAAGGACTCCGCCAATCCGCGTGCTCTTAGTGTCAAACTCATCACCGGCCATCACGATCGCCATCGAGACACCGCATAGGGCGTTTAGTCCCGTGTGGTTGAGTGCACCCAAGAACCAGTACGGGGTGCCGTCAGCGCGGTTTACTTCGTTGCGCGCAAAGTTATCCACCTCAGACCAGTCGACGCTGATCTGGGTGAACGAATAGATCGCGCCGATGAGCACAAAGATCACCAGCAGGGGAGTTGCCCAAGCGATGACAGAGGCGACGCGGTCAACGTCGAATCGGCCGACGATAAGCATCAGTGCAAGCATGAGTACCGCGCCCACCCAAATCTGCCAGTCGAATGCTTGGTTCAGGTTCGAGCCTGCGCCAGCAAACATGACGAAGCCAACGGAGAACATGCAGATAACCGCAGACCAGTCCATGAGGAACGCGGCAGGCTTCGATGCCACCTTGTAGAAGACTTCATTGTGTTCGTCGGCGAGGAAATACGACCCGAATGTGACAAACGCGGTGGCGGCTAGCAGCATGGTCACGCCAGCAACGATTACACCCCAAAAGCCCTGGGTGCCGTAGGCGACGAAGTATTGGAGTGCTTCCATGCCGGAGGCAAAACCCGCTCCGACGACGATGCCGACGAACGATGCTGCGACGGCAAGGCTGCGTTTCCACATAGGGTGAACACACTTTCTGAGTTGTAGAGTTATGGACTTACGTCATGGTAGTCCCTTGCTTATAAACTGCGTTGCAGTGCCCGGGGTCCAGATCATTTGCTCTAGCTGCGGAAAGTGTCTACACTCGTGCGGGCGTGTCTACGCGCGAGCTTGGCGTCCATCGTAATAGGAGGGTGTGGCGACCAGCCCGCTGCGAGATCAGCACTCGCGAGCGTTTCGGCGCTTACGCTGCTGAGAGAGACGCTTCTGTCCAATCACGATCTCCTATTTTTTCGGAGCACATACTACTTATGCGCACTACCAACGCACCCCAGGTTGCCATCAACGACATCGGTGGCCCTGAGGAATTCCTCGCCGCAGTCGACGAGACCATCAAGTACTTCAACGACGGTGACATCGTCACCGGCACCGTGGTCAAGGTTGACCACGACGAGGTCCTGCTCGACATCGGCTACAAGACCGAGGGCATCATCCTCACCCGCGAGCTCTCCATCAAGCACGACGTTGACCCGGAGGACGTGGTCGAGGTCGGCGATGAGATCGACGCGCTTGTCCTGACCAAGGAGGACAAGGAAGGCCGCCTGATGCTGTCCAAGAAGCGTGCTCAGTACGAGCGTGCTTGGGGCACCATCGAGGAGCTGCAGGCCAACGACCAGCCGGTTACCGGTACCGTCATCGAGGTCGTCAAGGGCGGCCTCATCCTCGATATCGGCCTGCGCGGCTTCCTGCCGGCATCGCTGGTCGAAATGCGTCGTGTTCGCGACCTGGATCCGTACATCGGCCAGGAGCTCGAGGCAAAGATCATCGAGCTGGACAAGCACCGCAACAACGTGGTCCTGTCCCGTCGCGCTTACCTGGAGGAGACCCAGTCTGCGGTCCGCTCCGACTTCCTGCACCAGCTGCAGAAGGGCCAGGTCCGCAAGGGCGTCGTGTCCTCCATCGTCAACTTCGGTGCATTCGTTGACCTCGGCGGCGTTGACGGCCTCGTCCACGTCTCCGAGCTGTCCTGGAAGCACATCGACCACCCGTCTGAGGTTGTCGCTGTTGGCGACGAGGTCACTGTCGAGGTGCTCGACGTCGATCTCGACCGCGAGCGCGTCTCCCTGTCGCTGAAGGCGACACAGGAGGATCCGTGGCGCGTCTTCGCCCGCACCCACGCTGTGGGCCAGATCGTCCCGGGCAAGGTCACCAAGCTGGTTCCGTTCGGTGCGTTTGTCCGCGTCGAAGAGGGCATCGAGGGCCTCGTCCACATCTCCGAGCTGGCTCAGCGCCACGTCGAGGTTCCGGACCAGGTTGTCAACGTCAACGAAGAGGTCATGGTCAAGGTCATCGACATCGACCTGGACCGTCGTCGTATCTCCCTGTCGCTCAAGCAGGCTGACGAGGACTTCGTCGAAGAGTTCGATCCGTCCCGCTACGGCATGGCCGACTCCTACGACGAGCAGGGCAACTACATCTTCCCGGAGGGCTTCGACCCGGAGACCAACGAGTGGATGGAAGGCTACGACGAGGCTCGCCAGCAGTGGGAGGCTCGTTACGCCGAGGCAGAGCGTCGCCACCAGGCACACGCTGCCCAGATCGAGCGTCACCGCGCCGCTGCAGCCGAGGCTGCAGAGCAGGCTGGCGATCAGGCCAATTACTCCTCTGAGTCTGCAGCTGCAGCTCCGGCAGCTGACCAGGCTGAGGAGAACATCGGCTCGCTGGCTTCCGACGAGCAGCTCGCTGCTCTGCGCGACAAGCTTGCTGGCAACTAAGCCACGACGAGTTCGTGCTTAGGGATTGCCTTTAAGCAATCAGCGTCAGCGCCCCGCATCACCGTCATGGTGGGCGGGGCGCTTTGCTATCTTCACATGCATGAAGAAAGTTGGACTCACGGGCGGAATCGGCAGCGGCAAATCCACAGTCGCACGAATGCTGGCAGACGAAGGCTTCCCAGTAGTGGACGCCGACCAGATCGCACGAGAGATCATGGAACCAGGCTCACCGGTGCTCGCACAGGTCGCGGAGGTTTTTGGCGAGGACCTTATCGACGACACCGGCGCCTTAAACCGCGCAGAGCTGGCGAAACGCGCTTTCTCTTCGACGGAGCAAACGGAGAAATTGAACGCTTTAACGCACCCGGCCATCCGCGCTGAATCCAACCGGCGATTCGATGAGGCAGAGAAGGCAGGCGCTCGCGCGGTGATTTACGACATGCCGTTGCTTGTGGATCTCGGCCTACACCACGACATGGACATGACGGTCGTCGTCGATGTTGATGTGGACGATCGGGTACGCAGGCTCGTCGACAAGCGGGGGCTCACTGAAGCGGACGCGCGGGCGCGCATCGCGCAGCAGGTTGACGACGACACCCGACGGGCGGCAGCCGACATCGTTGTGGATAACAACGGGCCGCTCGAGGCACTTGCAGCACAGGTAGAAAAGGTCGTACGGATGATTGCCGCGTGAGTTTCTCACTGGAAATACCGCAGAAATTCACTCTATGGCAATCATTGATTTACCTACGCCTTTTAGCGTGACGCGGTATGGGAACTTGGGATACAGGGCCGTTTGATAACGACCCCGCAATCGAAGCGGTTGACGCAGTGGTCAACGGCACATTCGACATTGCCCAATTCCGTTTCGATTGTGGGCTTGGGTCGCTGGGAACTGATGAGGCTGCATCCGTCATCGCGCTTGCTGCCATGCTTAACGGACATCTCCCCGAGCGACATAGTGGTGCCGGCGTCGATTCGCCGTTCACATTCGACGATCGGCAGTGGATCAGACGGCGCGCCCGTTCGATTCTTCGACCAGGTGGCTCGGAGCTCTACTCCATGTGGGAGGACGCAGGCGAACTTGACCAGTGGCTTGCCGAAGTGCGAAAGTACGCCGTCTGACTGTCCCTACTCAACGTTCCCTACTCAGCGTTTGTGCTCAACGTAGCGCAGAACTGCCAGAGCAAGTCACCCGCCTTGGCCAGGTTGGCAATAAACTCCTTCGGCTGCTCGGCAGTCGTTGCGTTCCAGGAGACGCAATACTCCGTATCGTCGTGCAGCGGGGTATACGCGATGCCGAACCCTTCTGGCAACGCCGGTGCGAAGCAGTAGCGAACGATCTGAGCAGCGCCGCCGATCGAGGTCGTGGATAAGAAATCGCGACGAGCAGCGGTTACACGCGTGTCGTTGAAGAATGCGTGAGTGTCGTCGATAGTCGCCATCATCTGAATATGTCGGTCGAAGCCGTTGCCAGACTTGCACCGCTTCACCCATGCTCGATGCGCGTTGATGGCGTCCTCGAGGCCAGCCTGTTCAGCCGTACCCTCCACAAGCGCTCGCGCAAAAGCAGCAGCCTCGGGTGTGGCGGCGCGCAAGCACTCCGTGCGTCCGGCACGGAACTCACGCATGTCAACGGCCTCATATGCCGCGCGTACTCGGCCGTAGGTCAGTTGCTGCGCGATAGTCATCATTAACTGCGCTGAAGCATCGCGGCTGAACTTCAACGGCAGGTCCGCAGGCTGGTCAAACGGCACGTGCACGATGCGGGTACGCAATTTCTCCGCCGCGTCCGCAACCTCGGCAACGCTCTTCTCGATGCGCGTGGTGAGCGCGTCGTCGAGATCCCAGCGCAGTTCCTGCGGCTTTGCGACGAAATCCGCGCCGACACCGATCTCCGCTTCTTGCATGCGCGTGATCGCGGTAACGAGGGTTCCGCCGTCCTGGCACGAGTGCTCAACGTGCACTGCACTCCAGGGATCTGTCAGGCTGAACTGGTAGCTCAGCGGCTTGTACGTCCATGCACCACGGGGGAGGAAGGTCAGTTCGTTGATCCGCTCCTCGTCGGAAGCGTGTGTGGTTACTCCGTAGTCGATCAGGTCGACGGTGAAGAGGAACTCCTGCAGACGTTTGTACACATCGCCGTTGTCGCCCTGTGCCAACATGTCCGGCAGTACTTCTGCAAGCGTTTCGGAGCCGAGCAGCGATGCCGCGTTGAAGTCCACGCTCTGCTTGCGCGGGGCGTCCAGAACCGTCTCAAGCGCGTTTCGCAGGTTCGGAGCTGCAATCGGCTCGCCAGCCTCGTCGGTCACGGGTACTGCGTAAAGGTGCCCATCGACAAACACGCCGATCTCGCGGTTGGCAGTGCCTGCGGTGGCGACGATGATCTCATCCACACCGGCACTCGGGTGGCGCAGCCCTCCGCCAAAGACAAACCACTGGTCTTGGGTAATGCGGTTGCCGCGCGCGTCCACGTAGTCCGGCAAGTCATCTCCCGCAGCTTGGAGGTGAACAACCAGCGCTCGCCGGATGCCGTCAACCACACGGTCCAAGCCAGTCTCCTCAGATGGCAGCGCCAGCTGAAAACCCACGTTCGTCGTCAGTGTCAGTGGCCCACGGGTTGCCAGGTAGCTCGAATACCACTCGTCGGAAAGCCAGTTCGTGCCTTCGGCCTCACGGGTTGCTGCGCGCTGCCGCAGTGCCTCGTCGAGACGCGGGGCTTGCGACTGCGCGAAGTCAGCGACGATCGCCTTCGCTTCTGCAAGCTCGGTCTCGTCGAGAACCGCCTCAAGCGCATGAATGTAAGCCTCGAGCGTGGACGAAAGATCCGGAACTGGCAAAGCTTTCAGATCGCGCGTCAACGGGTGCGGAGTAATGGGCACTTAAAAGCCTTTCTTCAAAGAGAGTTAAAGTTCCGGGATATTTGCTAACAAGGACTTGGTGTACTCGTGCGTTGGCCGCTCAAGAACATCATCGACTGGCCCTTCGTCCACGATAACGCCCTTGTTCAGCACCGCAATACGCGTGGCGGTGTGACGTGCCAGCGCAATGTTGTGGGTGACAAACAGCATCGATAGACCGCGCTCTGCGCGAAGGTCTGCAAGAAGCTCGAGGATCGATGCCTGGACCGACACATCGAGAGCCGACGTGATCTCGTCGCACACCAACACGTCAGGAGCATTCACGAGCGCACGCCCAATCGCAGCGCGTTGGCGCTCACCACCGGACAGATCACCCGGGCGACGGTCGTAGAAACTCCGGTCGAGCTGGACAGCTTCCAAGACGTCCTCGACGACCCTGCGGTGCTCCTTCCGCGACAACTTGCCCGACATGACAAGTGGCACGCTCAGCGACTCACCGATCGTGCGCCGCGGGTTCAACGAGGAAAACGGCGACTGGAAGATGTACTGAACGTACTGACGCTGATCCACGGTGCGCTCGCGGCTGCCGTGCTCAAGCAGTTCGCCCCGCAGGCGCACCTCTCCGGTGTAGCCAGGGTTGAGACCTGCGATTGATCGAGCCAACGTTGTCTTGCCGGAGCCAGACTCGCCGAGCAGAAGAATCGACTCACCCTCCTCGAGCGTGAGATCAATGCCGTGGAGGACCTTGTTGTCGCCGTAGGCCATCTCCAGATTGTTCACCTGCAGCAGCGGGGCAGCGTTATCGCGCTCCTCAACCTGGACGGCAGAGGCGATGCCGTGGCCGGTGATGTTCTTTCGACCCGGCAAATCTGGAATCGCGGCGAGAAGCTTTTGAGTATACGGGTGCTGTGGGTTGTACAGCACCGCCTGCGCAGGGCCTTCTTCGACGATGTCACCGCGCAGCATAACCACGACACGGTCCGCCAACTCAGCCACCACTGCAAGATCGTGCGTGATGTACAACGAAGCGATGTCGTTCTTGTGCGTCATCTCGCGCACGGTGTCCAGCACGTGGGCTTGGGTGGATACGTCGAGGCCGGTCGTAGGCTCGTCGAGAATCAGCACGTCCGGGTACATGGCGAACGCCATTGCGATACCGACACGCTGCTGTTGGCCACCAGAGAGCTGGTGCGGCCAACGGGCCAAGTATTCGTCGGTGTCCGGCAAATCCACGTCGCGCATGACTTCGCGGACACGAGCACCAGCATCGCCATCGAAGGAGTGCACGTCGAGCACTTCACGGATCTGTTCACCGATACGCATCGTCGGGTTCAAACTCAGTGCCGGATCCTGCGGCACATACGCGATGCGGCTGCCGCGAAGTTCCCGCAGATCAGCTTCGCTGAGGTTGAGGACGTCATAGTCGGTTCCGTTTGCGGAATGGAGGGTCACGGTGCCGTCGAAAAGCATCAGTCCCGGGCGAAGATGACCCATAGCAGCCAAACCGGCAGTAGTTTTGCCCGAGCCGGACTCGCCGACTAGACAGACAATCTCGCCCCGTTTCAGCGTGTAGTCCACACCGTGGAGGATCTCAGCGCCTTCCAACGTGCCTAGGCGAAGGTCGCTCACGCTGAGCACAAAATCATCTGACGACTTGGTGTTGCCGTCTTGGTTCGCGGATATCGCGGTAGTCATTCGTCATTCCCCTTTGCTGCTATCCGTTGTGGCGGATGGGCTCGTGCTTCGGCACCCGTTCCGGGTCGATGGTCTGGTTGCGGCCGCGCTTTGGCGGTGTAGCAGTGGTTGCGGTGGCGCGCGCTGTGGCGTCGGCCAACATGTTGGTGCCGATAGTCAGCACAGCAACCGCAGCCACCGGCAGAAGCACGCCCCACGGCTGCAGCGATAGTGCGATGCGGTTCTCGTTGATCATCAAACCCCAGTCCGCAGCCGGCGGCTGGATGCCAAGGCCAAGGAAGGACAGCGAGGCAATCGAACCAATGGAGTAGGTCAGACGCAGACCCGCCTCCACAGCCAGCGGGCCGGTGATGTTGGGCGCGATCTCCTGGATGAGAATTCTCCAGTGCGGCACCGAATACATCTGGGCGGCGCGGATGTAGTCCTCGTTTGTCACGGACATCGTCGCAGCACGTGCCACACGGGCAATGCGAGGCGCGTGCGTCAAACCAATGACCAGGACGAGCACGGTTGCTGAGGGGCCAAAAATAACGATGGCCAACATGGCAAAAATTAGCTGTGGGAACGCCAAAATCACGTCGTTGAGCCGCATCAGCACCGAATCGACTTTGCCACCTGCGTATCCCGCAATCATGCCGATGATGGTGCCGACAACCATGCCGAGGACCGTGGCCAAAAACGCGGTCACCAACAGGATGAGGCCACCGGCAACGAAGCGAGACAGCACCGAACGGCCAAGGTTATCGGTGCCAAACACTCCGATGTCCGTAAATGGCAGGCCGATGAACTCCGTTGTGCTGCGACCGGTGATCTGCTCGGCGAAGAAATACCCGACGACCGCCAACGCGATGACAAGCCCCGTCAAGACGAGTCCGACCTTGCCTTCGGACTGTGCCCAAATTCGGGACAGCAATGGTTCCGGCTTGGACACCGACGTTTTCAGTTCAGAATCGTCGACCACGGGTTTCGGGGTTTTCCCTGGTTCTTGGGGGTGTACTGGTGCAGACATCAGTTACTCCTCAACTTCGGGTTAGCCGCAATGCTGACAAGATCCGCCAGTAGGTTGACCACGACATATACCGCGGCGATCAGCAGTGAGACAGCCTGAACAACTTGTACGTCGCGGTAGTTCACCGCATCGATGAGCGCGACGCCGAGGCCGGGGTAGCGGAACAGATACTCGACGACCACAATGCCGCCAGCCAGCCACGCGAGCTGGATTGCGACGACCTGTGCAATGGGCCCGACCGCGTGGGGCAGCGCATGACGGAACACCACGCGACGCTCGGGCACGCCTTTCAGTCGCGCCATCTCGACGTAGCCCGATTCCAGTGCCTCGATCATCGTTGCGCGAGTCATACGCGCCACATAAGGCGTGACGACGAACGCGAGAGTCAAGGTTGGCAACACCAGCTGCATTGGGAACTCCCACACACGACTGCCCGGAGGTGACATGGTCACTGCCGGCAAAATTTGGAACACCGAGGTAGCGAACAACGTGACCAGTGCGATACCGATGACGAACTCCGGCAGCGCAGCGAGAATCAACGTCACCCAGGTGATCGCCGAATCGCGCTTGTAACCGCGCCACCACGCCGCATACACACCCAGGAGCACGCCGACAGGGATCGAAATTGCCGCGGCGAGCAGCATGAGTACCAGCGAATTCACCAGTGGCTCGCCAAGCAGTTCAGAAACTGGGCCACCGGTGGACGTCGATGTGCCCAAGTCACCGGTGAAAATGCCTCCCAGCCACAGCAAGTAGCGGGTGACCGGAGGCTGGTCGAGATTCATTTCTGCCTCGAGCGCCGCGATACGTTCCGGCGTTGCCTGCTGGCCCAAAATTGCCGTAGCCGGCGAGCCAGGCAGAAGCAACGTCGCGCAGAAAATGATGACGGATACAGCGAACAGGATGAAGACACTCACCCCGAGCCTGCGAAGAATGAACTTGCCCATGTGTGCTTATGCCTCCGCAATCCAAACTCGCTCGAACATGGCCTGGCCCAGCGGCATACCGCCGGGGTGGGTTTGAAGCCCCACCACGTATTTGTGGTACGCGTCAATCTGGTTGGCAAAGCCCCAGATGATGTAGCCGCCGTCGTCGTAGAGACGCTGCTGCAGCTCGTGGATCATTTCGCTGCGTTTTTCGTCGTCGACAATCGTTCGGGCCTCGTTGGCCAACGCAGTGAACTCCGGGTCCACCCAGTGGGTCTCGTTAAACGGTGAATCCGCCGTTGCACACTGGTTGACCTGCTGGAGGAAGTTTCGCGTGTAGTAGAACGACAACGCGAACGGGTACTCCAGGTAGTTGCCGTCGGCGAAGAATGTCGAGGAATCAACCTGGTTAATAGTTACGTTGATGCCAGCAGGACGGACCTGCTCTGCGTATACCTGGGCGCTACGTAACGCGCCGGTCTGGATTTCAGCGGCGTTGAGGGTGACATCGATACCGTCCGGGTAGCCCGCCTCCGCGAGAAGACGCTTGGCCTCCTCGATATTCTGCCCACGCTGGGGAATGTCCTCCGGGTAGGCGGGGTCGTACGGGCTGAACATGTCGTTGCCCACTTGACCTTCGCCGGAGTAGACCTGGTCCACCAATTGCGGGCGGTCCGCGGCAAGGCGCATGGCGCGGCGCACGCGGACATCATCAAACGGTGCAACGTCCACGCGCATCGTCAGCGGCAACCACATGCCGGTCTGCGAAATGAGGGTGTCCAAGCGCGGGTCTGCATCGATCACACGTGCAAGCGAGTGGTTCAGGCTGCCGATTGCGTCAACCTGGGAAGACAGCAATGCGTTGAGCATGGCGTCCTCCTCCTGGAAGTCGATGATGACAACGCTGTCTAGGTAGGGAGTCTCTCCCCAGAAGTTCTCGTTGCGCACCATCTTCGTCGACTGGCCGGGGGAGAAGTGCTCAAGCTTGAAAGGGCCGCTGCCGATCGGGTTCTTGGGATCGTAGTCCTCCGGCACGATGCCCATTTGATACTCGGCAAGACTGTCAATGAGCGTCGCGTCCGGGGCATTGAGGTAGATGCGCAACTCATTCGGTCCGGTGACCTCCATCGATTCGATGTGGTTGATCGATGCAGCACCGGACTTCGGGTTGTCGGGATCGCGAATACGGTCGTAGGAGAATATGACGTCCTCAGGGCGCACCGGTCGACCGTCTGAGAACTGCACACCATCGCGCAGCGTGATGGTCCACACCGTCGCGTCGTCGTTTGGCTCAATAGCCGTGGCGAGGCGGTACTGCAGGTCGTAGTTGGAGTCGTAGCGTACGAGCGAGTCGTACATGTTGATCAAACGCGTGCCGTCAGAAGCACTCGTTGGAATGTGCGCATCTACGGTGTCGGTGGAAGAACCTCCGACGAGCCCCACCCGGAGCCTGCCGCCGCGACGAGGTGGACCAGAGGTGTTTATCTCCTCGACGGGGGCGGTGGTACACGACGCCAAGGCAAGGGTCGCTCCACCCAGCACGGTCGCCCGCAGCATCTGTCTTCGAGTCATCTGCATAGAACGCTTCACCTGTACTTTCCGACGTGCGCTGGTAGTGCGCTGTTAAATCTATAAGTACAAAGGTATTGTCTTTAGTGATTGCCTGCAAGCAGATTTACTTATAGATCCAGTTTTTGGTTTCGTCGATACACTGGCGAGCATGGCTTTTGCTGCTGAACATCCAGTCCTCGCGCAGTCCGAGTTTCGCCCTGTCGGTGAGATTGAGCGGCGCGAAAAACCATTCGAGGTGGTGTCAGAGTTCCAACCCTCTGGCGACCAGCCGCGCGCCATTGCCGAGTTGGATGAACGCCTCAACCGCGGCGAGCGCGATGTCGTGCTACTGGGTGCGACCGGTACCGGTAAGTCCGCAACTGCGGCATGGCTGATCGAAAAGCAACAGCGCCCCACCCTTGTGATGGCGCCGAACAAGACGTTGGCTGCGCAGTTGGCCAACGAGCTTCGCCAACTGCTGCCGAACAATGCGGTGGAGTACTTCGTGTCGTACTACGACTACTACCAACCGGAGGCCTACATCGCGCAGACGGATACCTACATTGAAAAGGATTCGTCCATTAACGACGACGTCGAGCGCCTCCGTCACTCCGCAACCTCCGCATTGTTGTCGCGCCGCGACGTCGTCGTGGTGTCCTCGGTGTCCTGCATCTATGGCTTGGGTACCCCGCAGTCGTACCTGGATCGCTCCGTTGTCCTGCGCGTCGGGGAAGAGGTGGAACGTGATCGCTTCCTCCGCCTGCTTGTCGACGTCCAATATGAACGCAACGACATCGACTTCAAGCGCGGTACCTTCCGCGTCAAAGGCGACACCGTGGACATTATTCCGGCCTACGAAGAAGTCGCGGTGCGTGTGGAGTTCTTTGGCGACGAAGTGGATTCGCTTTACTACATCCACCCGTTGACGGGCGATGTGCTCAGCCAGGAAGACGAGGTCCGGATCTTCCCGGCAACGCACTATGTGGCCACTGACGAGCGCATGGAAAAGGCGATCGAGGCGATTAAAGAAGAGCTTGCAGACCGCCTCGAGGAGTTGGAGAATAAAGGAAAGTTGTTGGAGGCTCAGCGCCTGCGTATGCGCACTGAGTATGACCTGGAGATGATCCAGCAGGTCGGGTTCTGCTCCGGCATTGAGAACTACTCGCGCCACATGGATGGTCGCCCCGCGGGCTCTGCGCCGGCGACACTGATCGACTACTTCCCGGAAGACTTCCTCACCATTATCGACGAGTCGCACGTCACCGTCCCACAGATCGGTGGCATGTTCGAGGGTGATATGTCGCGAAAGCGCAACCTTGTGGAGTTCGGGTTCCGTTTGCCGTCCGCGGTGGATAACCGCCCGCTGACGTTTGATGAGTTCGAAGCGCGCGTCGGCCAGACGGTCTACATGTCCGCGACCCCGGGCGACTACGAGCTTGAGGCAGCGCAAGGCGAGTTCGTCGAGCAGGTCATCCGCCCGACTGGCCTGGTAGACCCGAAGGTCACCGTGAAGCCGACGAAGGGACAGATCGATGACCTTATCGACGAAATCCGCGGCCGCACGGACAAAAACGAACGCGTGCTTGTGACCACACTGACAAAGCGCATGGCCGAGGATCTCACCGATTACCTGCTGGATAACGGCATCAAGGTCCGCTACCTGCACTCGGACATTGATACCCTGCAGCGTGTCGAACTGCTACGCCAGCTGCGCCTTGGCGAGTTCGACGTCTTGGTCGGCATTAACCTCCTGCGTGAGGGCCTCGACCTGCCTGAAGTTTCGCTCGTCGCCATCCTCGACGCCGATAAGGAAGGTTTCCTGCGGTCGACGAAGTCGCTCATCCAGACGATCGGTCGTGCAGCCCGAAACGTCTCCGGCGAGGTCATCATGTACGCGGACCAGATCACCGAATCGATGCAGGAAGCAATCGACGAGACCGAGCGTCGCCGCGAAAAACAAATCGCATATAACAAGGAACACGGCATCGACCCGCAGCCACTGCGCAAGGCTATCGCCGACATTTTGGATCAGGTCTACGAGAACGCGGATGCGGACGCGCCAGCGTCGCTGAGTTCAGACACCGCTGTCGCGGAGAAGCCAGATGTGGCGAACATGGCCTCTGACGAGGTGCAAAAGCTTATCGACGACCTCACCGTCCAGATGCGCGACGCCGCTCGGGAACTGAAGTTTGAGCTGGCGGGACGCCTCAGGGATGAGATCGCTGACCTCAAACGCGAACTGCGTGGTATTAAAGACACAGGAAATTAGCGAAAGGACAGAATCCTCATGCACACCTACACTTCTATCGCCGTCGGTACTGACGGTTCACCGACTTCCATGGTCGCCGTGCGTGCCGCCGCAAGCCTTGCACGCGTGTACGACGCGAAACTCACGATTATCTGCGCGCACTACACGGCGTCTGGGTCGATGCTGAACTCCACCAACGCGGAGCTCAGCCGTGTCGACATCGTGACGGAGACGAACGCGCGCAACATTTTGGCTGAGGCAAAGAAGATTGCTGAAGAGGAGCAGGCGAAGGAAATCAACCTGGTCTCCTCAGGCGGCCAACCCGCGACCGTGCTGGTGGAATCGGTGCAGGAATATGACGTTGATCTGCTCGTTGTAGGTAACAAGGGCATGCGTTCCATGGCGGGCCGGATCTTCGGCAATATCCCGGGCAACGTGGCGAAGAAGGCGCCGGTGGATGTCATGCTCGTCGATACCCGGTCTGAGGGACACAATTAAATCCTTCGTGGGTAGAATGTCCCCGATATCCGCGCCGTAATCTTGAAAGGTGATTTCCACATGGCCGATTCCCCGTACAAGACCATTGTTGTTGGCTCCGACGGGTCCAAGTCGTCCCTCCTGGCCGTAGAGCGTGCCGCTAAGTTGGCTGCTGCATTCGGCTCCACCCTCGTTATCGGCACCGCCTACTACGAGAACGAGGATGAGGCTGCCAAGGCCCTGCGCCAGGACTCCGTGACCATCCTCGGTGACCAGAAGGCTCTAGAGAACCTTGAGGGTGCCGCTGAGCACGCACGTTCCTTCGGTGCACCCGACGTCCAGACCGCGACCCGTCCGGGTACCCCGGTTGAGGCGCTCATGGCGATCGTCAACGACAACAACGCTGACCTGCTCATCGTCGGTAACCGTGGCATCAACTCGCTGACCGGCCGTCTGCTCGGTTCGGTGCCGGCTGATGTCGCGCGTCAGTCCAACTGCGACGTCATGATCGTCCACACCGTGAACTAAGCGGTTTCCCGCTTAGTTCCCGATCACCGTCAGCGTCTGCGTGGCGCGGGTGACAGCGACGTAGAGGTCTTGCCACCCTTGTGGCGAGGCCTCTACGATTTTTTGTGGCTCCACCACGGTGACGTGGTCGAATTCGAGGCCTTTCATCTCGTCGACGTTGTGCACATCGATCACCGCATGCAACCCATCCCGCTTGTCGACGACCTCCGCACCTGCCGGAAGAAAATCAACCGGAATGCCGGTGGATCGGATTGCCGTCGGTGCAGTCGCCTCCGGATCAATTTGTGTCAGAACTTCCGCCGCATAATCTGAGATTTCCTTCGGCGTGCGGTAGTTCACCGTCAGCTCGTGGAGACGGAAGCGCTGACCCACAAAGCGTTCGAGTGCTGCGGTCCAATCGTCCACGCCTGCTGGCGAGGAAGTCTGCGCGGTATCTCCGACAAGGGTCATCCACCTTGCCGGGCACCGGCGAAACACCATGCGCCATTCCATTGGGGATAACTCCTGCGCCTCGTCGACGATGATGTGTCCATAGGCCCATGTTTGATCCGCACTGGCGCGCTGCGCGGTAGAACGATTATCAGTGACCCGCTGACGAGCAGCGAGCGTCTCTGCGTCGATCACGTCAGCCGCAGAAAGAATCTCCGCCTCAAACTGGTCGTCATCGTTATCGGTGGACTCGGACGAGGCAAGGATATCCAGCGCGTCTTCGGCCTCCTCCACGAGTTCGCGCCACTCGGCTTCTTCCTTGCGGCGGGCTTCTTCCGGATCGACGGTGCCGATCAGCACCGCCAGTTCGTCCACAAGTGCAGTATCGGCGGGGGAGAAGTCCTCCTCCGGGGAGCGCAGCAGCGCCGCACGTGTGTAGTCGTCGTAGTCGTAAGCAGCGTGCGCAATCGCATCCTCATCGGTGAGGAACTCACCGAGTAGGTCGGTGGGGTCGAGCTCGGGGAAGTGCTCGTCGATAAGCGCTAGCACCTGTGGCTCATCGGCGAGGTCATCGTGGAGCTGATCTACGTCTGCAGCAGACAGCAGGTTGGCACCACCGAGGGGATCTTCACCAATCTTTTGGGCCAAAGCCTCCGCCAGCGATTGGGTGAGGTGTTCTGCAAAGAACGGACGCGCCTGATTGTGCGGCCGGCGGGAGCGACGTGCGCGAGTGCGCGCGGCCTTGATCATGGCGGGCGTGGCCTCAATGGCTACTGAATCAATCGTCAGCACGACCGGCTTGTCGGGAACAGTTTCGTAGGCTTGCACGGCGCGCTTGAGAATCGTCACCATCTCCTCCGACCCCTTCACCTCCCGAGCCGCGATCGAATCGCTGCCCGTAGGCGTAAACCCGGGGACGAGTTGATCAACAGTGGAAAGCACTACGCCAGTCTCGCCGAGCTCCGGCAACACACGGGAGATGTACTCCAAAAACGCCGGGTTCGGACCCACGATAAGCACGCCGGTGCGGCTGAGCTGCTCGCGCCACGTGTACATCAAATAGGCAATACGGTGCAGGGCAACCGCAGTCTTGCCCGTACCCGGACCGCCCTGAACAACCATCACGCCGCGGGTTGGATCGCGGATGATCTCGTCCTGCTCGCGCTGGATCGTCTCCACGATTGAGCGCATATGACCCGTGCGCGCTTCATTCATCGCACGGCGAAGCGCAGCCTCAGAGCCAACCCCGGCCACCGATGTGTCTGCGTTGTCGCCGGACAGCACCTCGTCATCTACCGCAGTAACCTTGCGCCCCCGCATGCGGATATTTCGGCGCGTCTCCACGCCCTCTGGGTGGGCGGTCGTCGCAAGGTAGAAGGGGCGTGCGAGCGGGGCACGCCAATCGAGCAACAACGTGCGGTAGTTATCCTCGCGGTCGTCAATGCCGAGTCGACCAATGTAGCGCCGGTCCAAATCCTCACGCCCCGGCACTGGATTTTCGGGCTCATCGTCTGCAACGTCAATGCGCCCAAAGACAAGCCCGGCTTCAGCAACGCCAAGCGTGTCCAATTTGGCATTGAGGCCGTGGTACTCAGTTTCTCGCCGCACAAGAGCGTCCGAATCCGGGTTGTCCGGGTCAACATCACGCTGAACCTCTTCGAGCCTCGCACGGGCACGAGCCACCTCGGCGTCGAGGTGTGCGAACAACGTATCCGCGTGAGACTGCTCGTCGGCGACGGGGTCAGGTGAAAGATTGTGCTGTAAATCCTGCATCCCCAAAACAAACAACCCCGAGGCGGGAAATATTCCCAACGCCTCGGGGCCGTAACGTTCAACTAAGTTCAGTGCTTAGCTGAGCTTCTTCTGAGCCTTCTTCACCAGCTTCTTCGCGCGCTTCTCAGCCTTCTTGGCCTTACGCTTCCACTTCAGCTTGGTGATCCAGGACGGATCAGCATCGAGCTTGTCCCAAGCCTTCTCCAGCTTGTCGATGGCACCCTGCGCCTTGTCCTGAGCCTTCGCGGTTGCTTTGTTGACCTTGCGCTTCGCCTTGAACTTGTCCAGAGTAGACGGCTGCAGATCGTTGAGCTGATCCTGCAGGTCACCAACAACGCTGTTGACCTTGCGCTTCGCCTTGAACTGCTGGATCTTCGACGGCTTCAGGTCATCGACCTTGCCCTCTGCCTTGTCTGCAGCGTCATCGAGCCAGTCACCAGCGTCGGAAAGGAAGCTCGAAGCCTGCTTCTTAGCGTCGTCGAACCAGTCGCTAGCGGTATCGCCGGCCTTGGAAGCGGCCTTCTTCCAGTCGCCCTTGTTGTCGTCGATGTAATCGGCAACCTGGTCGGTGCGGTCAGAGAACCAGTCACCAGCCTTGTCAAAGGCCTTCTCGGTCTCAGACTTGGTCGGCAGCGCCTGCTTGATGTTCTTCTGCGCAACGGAAGCGGCGTTCTGTGCACGCCACTTCATGTTCGGCTTGCCAGCCGTATCAACAGCTGCCAGCAGCACGCCACCAGCAAGACCAAGGTCGGTCAGGGCGCCACTGCGACGACGAGCCTTCTCTTCCTCGCTGTCGGCCTCCCAGAATGCGTGGCGGCCAATCACCGTCGGGATCGCGGTTGCAGCCAGCAGGGTAGCGGACAGACGCGGGAACTTGCCGATTGCGAACAGGGAACCAGCGCCAGCCTTAACGCCGCCGACAATCTTTGCAGCGGATTCCGGATCCTCCGGAACGAAGCCGCGGTACTCGGCTGGAACAGCGGTGCGCAGCTTCTTCAGGACAGTATTTGCGGAGTCCTTGTGGGCTGCCGGGTTCAACAACGTCTCAACGCCGTCGATCACGTAGACCGATGCCAGCATTGGGCGTGCGATTTTGCGAATCATATATGTACCCAAATCCTTACGTTTTGTAGCTGATTGTGCTCCCACCGAGTGTAGCGATTTTGCGCCAGGCCAGCTGTGTCCTATTGCACAACGCCACTTACCAGCGACGCTCCCACCACTCGTCAAGGTGCGGCCGTTCTGCGCCCAGCGTGGTGGGTTTTCCGTGGCCAGGGCGAACGATTGCGTCGTCGGGGAAGGCGTCGAAAAGCTTCTGTTTCACATCGTTGAAGAGTCGCACGAAATCACCCTCGGACTGGGTTTTGCCCAAGCCCCCCGGGAATAGGGAGTCGCCCACGAAAAGGTTCGGGGTGCCGTCGATGTCTACCGCGATAAACGCGCCGCCGGGAGTGTGCCCGCGCAAGATACCCACAGGAATGCGATGGCCGGCGAACTCGATGGTGTCACCGTCGCGCAGTTCCACATCGGGGGCGACGGGAAGTGCCGGGGCATCCAAAAACGGTGCGTAGTGTGTGGCGCCGGTTGCCTCCAGCACTGCTTCCAGAGCGCGGGTGTGGTCGTGGTGGCGGTGTGTTGTGAGAACCGCGGTAATATCCACGCCGGCGTCGCGGGCCATGGCGAAGAGGGTTTCGGGCTCATCGGCGGCGTCGATAAGCAAACCTTGCTCCCCGGAAGAGAGCAGATAGCAGTTGTTGTCCATGGCGGATACGGAAACCTGGTGCAGCTTCAGCGAAGTACTCATGCCCGCCACAGTAGTAAGGAATGTTTGTATAGCGCGCGACGTTGGTAGTTTCTTGGGAGTACGAATCGACGAAAGGCGAAGACGTGGCCGACAAACTTATTGTGCGTGGTGCTCGGGAACACAACCTCAAGGGCGTAGATGTCGAGTTGCCCCGCGACAAAATGGCGGTGTTTACCGGACTGTCCGGATCAGGCAAGTCCTCGCTGGCCTTCGACACCATCTTCGCCGAAGGCCAGCGCCGCTATGTTGAGTCGCTGTCGTCCTATGCCCGCATGTTCCTGGGGCAGATGGACAAGCCCGACGTCGACTACATCGACGGTCTCAGCCCGGCCGTGTCCATTGACCAGAAGTCGACAAACCGTAACCCGCGCTCGACAGTAGGCACGATTACAGAGATTTACGACTACCTGCGTTTGCTGTACTCGCGTGCCGGCACAGCACACTGTCCGGAATGTGACGCAGTTATTGAACGTCAGACCCCACAGCAGATCGTTGACCGGATCCTGGAGTACGAAGAACGCACGAAATTCCAGGTGCTTGCGCCGATCGTGCGCAAGCGTAAGGGTGAGTTCCAGGACCTGTTTGCAGACCTCGCCGCCCAGGGTTATGCGCGTGTGAACGTGGACGGGGAGACCTACCAACTCACCGACCCGCCGAAGTTGGAAAAGCAGATCAAGCACAACATCGACGTTGTGGTGGACCGCTTGATGGTCAAGGCGAGCCAAAAGCAGCGTCTCACTGACTCCGTGGAGACAGCGCTGAAGCTGGCCGACGGCCTCGTGGGCTTCGACTTTGTGGATCTCGACGCTGACGACCCGGAGCGCGTACAGATCTTCTCCGAGAAGATGGCCTGCCCGAACGGGCACAAGCTCAACGTGGAGGAGTACGAGCCACGTGCCTTCTCGTTCAACTCGCCATTCGGCGCTTGCCCGGCCTGCGACGGCCTTGGCGTGCGCAAAGAGATTGATGTTGACCTGATCATTCCCGATCCGGATGCGCCTGCGGTTGATGCGTTCCAGCCGTGGAACTCGAGCCCGAACAAGAAATACTTCACCAAACTCATCGAGGCACTGGCGAAGGAAGAGGGTTTCGACGCAAGCGCTCCGCTGAGTTCGCTGACGAAAACGCAGCAGAAACACCTGATTCACGGCTCGTCGACCAAGATCAACGTCCGGTACAAGAACCGCTTCGGCCGTCAACGTTCCTACACCGCCGCCTACGAGGGCATTGTGGGCTACATCGAGCGCAAGCTTGAACAGGCCGAATCGGATACGCAAAAAGAGCGCCTCCTTGCGTTTACCCGCGAGGTGCCGTGCCCGACCTGTAAGGGTGCCCGCCTGAAGCCGGAGATCCTCGCAGTGCGTCTCGCATCAACGACGCACGGGGAGAAGTCCATCGCAGGGCTGACGGAATTGTCCATCGAGGATGCGTCCGAGTACCTGGACAACCTGGTGTTGGGCTACCGCGAGGAAATGATTGCTGGCGCAGTGCTGCGAGAAATCCAGGCGCGCTTGCACTTCCTGCTCGACGTCGGCCTGAACTATCTGACGCTCGCGCGCTCTGCCAGCACGCTGTCCGGTGGTGAAGCACAGCGCATTCGCTTGGCGACGCAAATCGGCTCCGGTTTGGCTGGCGTCCTGTACGTGCTTGACGAGCCATCCATCGGCCTGCACCAGCGTGACAACCAGCGCCTGATCGCAACGCTGAAGAAGTTGCGCGACCTCGGAAACACGCTCGTTGTAGTCGAGCACGACGAGGACACGATCCGTGAGGCTGACTGGCTCGTCGATATCGGACCCAAGGCTGGCGAGTATGGCGGTGAGGTGGTCTACCAGGGAGACCCGGCGGGCATCCTGAAGGCGAAGGACTCGCTCACTGGTGATTACCTGGCGGGACGTAAGAAGATTGAGGTTCCGGAGCAGCGACGTGTCGTCGATAAGCAGCGCATGCTCAAGGTTGTTGGTGCCCGCGAGAACAACCTAGACAACGTCGATGTGAGTATCCCGCTGGGCGTACTTGTGGCTGTCACGGGTGTATCGGGCTCGGGCAAGTCGACGCTGGTGAACCAGATTCTGGCGAAAACCCTGCAAAACCAACTGAACGGTGCGCGCCAAGTGCCCGGGCGTGTGAAGAAGGTCGAAGGCCTGGAGCACCTGGACAAACTCGTGCAGGTGGACCAAAGCCCGATCGGGCGCACGCCGCGGTCGAACCCCGCGACATACACGGGCGTGTTTGACAAAATTCGTAACCTGTTCGCCGAGACTCAGGAGGCGAAGGTTCGAGGTTACAAGGCCGGGCGATTCTCCTTCAACGTCAAGGGCGGCCGCTGTGAGGCGTGTCGTGGCGACGGCACGATCAAGATCGAGATGAACTTCCTGCCGGACGTTTACGTCCCGTGCGAAGTGTGCCAGGGTGCACGTTACAACCGCGAGACGCTCGAAGTGCGCTACAAGGGCAAGAACATCGCCGAGGTGCTCGACATGCCGATCTCCGAGGCAACCGAGTTCTTCGAGCCGATCACCTCGATCCACCGCTACCTGCAAACGCTGGTAGATGTCGGTCTCGGCTACGTCCGACTCGGGCAGAGCGCAACCACGCTGTCCGGCGGTGAGGCACAGCGCGTGAAGCTCGCCGCGGAGCTGCAGAAGCGTTCTAACGGTCGCACGATCTACATTCTCGACGAGCCGACCACCGGCCTGCACTTCGAAGACATCCGCAAACTCATGCTGGTGCTCAACGGGCTGGTGGAGAAGGGCAATACCGTGCTGGTCATTGAGCACAACCTGGATGTGATCAAGTCCGCTGACTGGATCATTGACATGGGTCCGGAAGGTGGCTCAGGCGGCGGCACCGTGGTTGCGCAGGGCACCCCGGAGGACGTGGCCAAGGTCGAAGGGTCCTTCACCGGCGAGTTCCTCCAGGATGTGTTGATAAAAGGGTAGGAGAGCTCGATTTGGTGCACGCGCGTAATGCGTGTACTATTCACTTCGCACCGCCCAGCGTGTCCATTTCACGGATGCGCGGGCCACAAGAGGAGTGAATCCCACCCCAAGCCGCTTGCTGCAAAGCATAGTTGGATACGGGTCAAGCGGTGTGCCAGATGTTGGCATGCCTGGACGATCTCCCGCCACCGTTTTTCGGTGAGCGGGTTTTTCGCGTGAGATCACCCCGAATGTGACCCAGAGCGGCAACAACATTGTTTCTCAAAGTCTCTAGGAGTTCTCATCAGCGCTGAAGCTCGGATTAACGATCGAATCCGCGTCCCCGAAGTTCGCCTTGTCGGCCCGTCCGGCGAGCAGGTCGGCATTGTCCGTACGGATGATGCCCGCAAGCTGGCGTACGAAGCGGATCTCGACTTGGTTGAGGTGGCGCCGAACGCTAAGCCGCCTGTGGCCAAGATCATGGACTACGGCAAGTTCAAGTACGAGCAGGATCAGAAGGCCCGCGAGGCCCGTAAGAACCAGCAGCAGACCGTGGTTAAGGAACAGAAGTTCCGTCCCAAGATCGATGAGCACGACTACCAGACCAAGAAGGGCAATGTTGAGCGCTTCCTGGAGAAGGGCAACAAGGTCAAGGTCACCATCATGTTCCGCGGCCGCGAGCAGTCCCGCCCTGAGCTGGGCTACCGCCTGCTGGAGCGTCTCGCTGAGGATATCGGCGAGTTGGGTGTGGTCGAGTCCCGCCCGAAGCAGGACGGCCGCAACATGACGATGGTCTTCGGACCGGCTCGCAAGGGCAAAAAGTAAGTTTTGAAATAACCGACACTCTGAAGGGCTTTCACCATGAAGCAGAAGACCCACAAGGGCACCGCAAAGCGCATCAAGGTCAACGGCAAGGGCAAGCTGCGCCGCGAGCAGGCTGGTAAGCGCCACCTGAACGAGAAGCTCTCCTCGAAGCGTCGCCGCAAGCTCTCCGGCACCACCGACGTCGCTAAGGCTGACGTCAAGCGCGCAAAGCGCCTCCTCGGCATGTCCTAAGCACTGCCCGATCAATCAACCGATTACGAGATAAGAAAAGGAAGTTTGACTCATGGCACGTGTGAAGCGTTCAGTCAATGCTAAGAAGAAGCGCCGCGCAATCCTCAAGTCCGCGAAGGGCTACCGTGGCCAGCGTTCCCGCCTCTACCGCAAGGCTAAGGAACAGTGGCTGCACTCCCAGACCTACGCTTACCGCGACCGTCGTAAGCGCAAGGGTGAGTTCCGCAAGCTGTGGATCCAGCGCATCAATGCTGGTGCACGCATGAACGGCATCACCTACAACCGCCTCATCCACGGCCTGAAGCTGGCTGAGGTTGAGGTCGACCGCAAGATCCTCGCCGAGCTCGCTGTCAGCGACTTCGCTGCATTCTCCGCCCTGTGCGAGGTTGCAAAGAACGCTCTGCCGGAGGACGTCAACGCTCCGAAGAACGCCGCATAAGCGCTTTCGCTTTTCGACGACACACCGCCCCGTCCCACCACACCAGGTGGGACGGGGCGGTTTTTGTTCGCGGTAAGGTATCGGCCATGGCATTGGATTTTGAGCAGCCGTTTACTGAGCGCACCCCGCGTGTGGTCAACGCTGCGAAGCTGAAACGCGCGGCGGGTCGTCGCAAAGCAAAAGCTTTTCTCGCGGAAGGGGAGAACGCCGTGGAAGCGGCGGTGGCTACGGGTGCAGCAACAGACTTGTTTGTCACCGAAGCAGCGGCTGAGCGTTTCGAGGAAATCGTTCGCGCCGCTGGCTACATGGATGTCTACACGCATGCCATCAACGACAAAGCTGCTCAGCACCTCGCCGACGCGGTGACCAACACGGGTATTTTCGCGGTGTGTAGGCCGGTGCTGTGGACGGTGCCGTCGATCCTCAAGGGCCGGCCCCGTCTAGTCGCGGTGTGCGTGGAGACCAACGACCCAGGCAACGCAGGCACGATCATCCGCCTAGTAGATGCGCTGGGCGCGGATGCAGTCATCTTCGCTGGGGACACCGTCGATCCAGAGTCGCCGAAAGTGGTGCGTTCCACCGCAGGATCGTTGTTCCACGTACCAGTGGCACGTGACCGTGATGTCCACCGGGTAATTGGGCAGCTGCATTCTGCAGGATTAGCTACGGTGGCAACCTCGGCGTCGGGGGAGACATCCCTCGCGCAAGCGGACGAGGTGCTTGCACGCCCAACAGCGTGGCTGTTTGGCAACGAGGCCCACGGGCTTAGCGATGAGCTTCTCACCAATGCTGATCACCGGATCTCCATCCCGATTAAGGGCAGCGCGGAATCGCTGAATCTCGCTACCGCTGCATCCATGTGCCTCTGGGAATCCTCCAAGGCGCTCGACGCAGACGAAAGGTAATCGCGATACCGACACCTATCGCATGTCCCCCTCGCGCATTCATGTGTCGGCTCCACGGGTAAAGTGGTGGACGCTTTTGAACCGACATCGCTGCAGACGCCCTGAGCTGCAGAGCACTTGTGGAAAGGCGCGGGTGAGCGTAAGCGTGGCCGACAACGCAACACAACTTCCGGATATTGAACTGACCGAGGAAGCCCTGAACCAGGCAGCAGACGATGCGATTGCTGCGTTCGAGGCTGCTGCGGACCTCGCGGCACTTGAAGATGCGCATCGCGCGCACCTGGGGGAGAAGTCCCCGATCATGCAGGCGCGTAAGTCGCTGGGGTCCATTCCGAAGGATCAGCGTAAGAACGCTGGTCGCTTTGTGAACATGGCGCGTGGCCGCGCCGAAAAGGTCTATGCCCAGCTGCGCCAGGTCCGCGAAGCAGAGCACCGCGAGAAGCAGCTGCGTGAGGAAAAGGTTGACGTTACGTTGCCTACCGCACGCGCTCACGCCGGCGCGATGCACCCGATCACCACACTGTCGGAGCACATCTCCGACATCTTCATCGGCATGGGTTGGGAAGTGGCCGAAGGCCCCGAGGTTGAAGCGGAGTACTTCAACTTCGACGCGCTGAACTTCATTCCGGACCATCCGGCCCGCACACTGCAGGACACCTTCTACATTGGCGAAGAAGGCTCCAAGCAGGTCATGCGTACACACACCTCGCCGGTGCAGGTGCGAACGATGCTTGAGCGCGATGTGCCGATCTACATTGCGTGCCCGGGCCGTGTGTTCCGTACGGACGAACTCGATGCCACCCACACCCCTGTGTTCCACCAGGTGGAGGGTCTCGCTGTGGACAAGGGACTGACGATGGCGCACCTGCGCGGCACGCTCGACCACCTGGCTAAGGTGCTGTTCGGCCCGGAAACCAAGACCCGTATGCGTACGAACTACTTCCCGTTTACCGAACCGTCTGCCGAGGTGGACGTTTGGTTCCCGAACAAGAAGGGCGGCGCTGGCTGGATTGAGTGGGGCGGCTGCGGCATGGTCAACCCGAACGTGCTGCGTGCTGTTGGCATCGACCCGGAGGAGTACACCGGTTTTGCGTTCGGCATGGGCCTTGAGCGCACGCTGCAGTTCCGCAATGGCCTGTCGGATATGCGCGACATGGTCGAAGGCGATGTCCGTTTCACTATTCCGTTCGGCGTGCAGGCGTAAAAGGAGAACCAAGAATGCTTATTTCCAAGAATTGGATCACCCGCCTGCTTAATCAGGCAGGCAACCAGGGCTTCAATCCCTCCGACGAGGAATTGGACGCCGGTTTTGTCCGCGTCGGTTTTGAGACCGAGGGCTACGAGCCGCTGCCTGAGGTGACCGGCCCGCTCGTCATTGGCCGAGTAGCCGAGATCGAGGAACTGACCGGGTTTAAGAAGCCCATCCGCTACTGCCAGGTTGATGTCGGACAGGCCAACGGCACAGGTGAACTGCAGGGCATCATCTGTGGCGCGCGAAACTTCAAGGAAGGCGACCTAGTCATCGTGTCGCTTCCGGGTGCGGTATTGCCAGGTGGCTTTGCTATCTCCGCGCGCAAAACCTACGACCACATTTCGAACGGCATGATGGCGTCCGCAGCAGAACTTGGCCTGGCTACAAAGAGCGAAGGCATCATCACACTGGAGGCGGGGGCAGCGACCCCGGGCGATGACGCTCGCGAGATCCTCGGCTCCGGCGACACCGTGTTCGAGGTCAACGTCACCCCGGACCGTGGCTACGCACTGTCTGCGCGCGGCCTGACCCGTGAGATCGCATCCGCCTTCGACCTGGCGTTTAAGGATGTCGCGCAGGATCCGTCGATCGCAGGCGTTAATATGTCTGTTGTTCCGGAGCCGGCAGGCGAGAGCATCCCCGTCGAGGTTGAGGCCTTGACGAAGGCGCAGCGTTTCGGTCTGCGCACCGTGAAGGGCATCGACCCGAAGGCGCAGGCACCGTTCTGGATGCAGCGTGAACTCATGCTCAGCGGTGTTCGCTCTGTAAACGCGGCGACTGACGTGACTAACTACGTCATGCTGTTGCTTGGTCAGCCGATGCACGCATTCGACGCCGACAAGATCTCCGGCGGCTTACGGGTGCACACTGCTGAGGTCGGTCAGAAGTTTGAAACGCTCGACCACGTTGAGCGGACGCTGACCGCAGACGATGTGGTGATCAGCGACGACAACGGCATCCAGTCCCTCGCCGGCGTTATGGGTGGCACGACGTCGGAGATTTCCGACGACACCGTGAACGTCCACTTCGAGGCTGCAACCTGGGATCCGCTGACTGTTGCTCGTACTGCACGTCGCCTGAAGCTGAGCTCGGAGGCCTCTCGTCGATTTGAGCGCGGCGTTGACCCCGCCATCGTCGAGGTCGCTCTGGATGCCGCTTGTGCGCTCCTCGTCGAGATCGCTGGCGGCTCGATCGAGGCTGGCCGTACGCTTGTCGGTGACGTTAAACCGCGTGAGCCGATTGCCATGCGTGCCTCGCGCCCGTCGGAGCTCATCGGTGTGGACTACTCCCGCGATACGGTTGTGCGCCGTCTTGAGGAGGTCGGCTGCACTATCGCAGGCGAGGGTGAGAACCTTCAGGTCACGCCGCCGACATGGCGTACCGATATCACCGTTCCGGTGGAACTTGTCGAAGAGGTCGTGCGCCTTGAGGGACTCGACGATATCCCGTCGATCCTGCCAACACCGCGTGGTGGTCGCGGCTTGAGCCCGCTGCAGCGTCGCCGTCGCGCGGTCACGCACGCGCTGGCGTACTCCGGCTACGCGGAGATCATCCCGACGCCGTTTATTGCCAACGACACGTTCGACGTGTGGGGGCTCGACGCAGACGATCCGCGCCGCAACACGGTGAAGGTGCAGAACCCGTTGGATGCTGACTACGGCATCTTGGGCACGACGCTTCTGCCGTCGATGCTCGAGGCAGCAGGCCGCAATGTTGCCCGCGGCCGTGGCGATATTGCGCTCTACTCGGTTGCACAGACCTCTGAGAAGCGCGCGGATGTTTCGCCGTTGCCGGCCGTTACCCAGCGTCCAGCAGACGACGTTGTCGCAGAACTTATTCAGTCGCTGCCAAAGCAGAATCTGCATGCCGCAACGGTGGCGCTCGGCAACGTCGAGCTCGAGGGGCCGTGGGGCAATGGGCGCGCCTATGAGTGGTCGGACGCGATCCAGTCTGCGCAGATCGTCGCCCGCGCATGCGGTGTTGAACTCGACATCGTCGCTGCCGAGGTTCTGCCGTGGCACCCGGGGCGCTGTGCGGAACTCTCTGTCCGCGATGCTGCTGGCGAGCGTATCGTCGTTGGCCATGCTGGCGAGCTGCACCCGCAGATTCTGGAGAAGCTAAACCTGCCAGCGCGCACGTGCGCGATGGAGCTCGACCTGACTGCGATCCCGCTGGAGGAGCGTCTTCCGGCGCCGCGCCTGTCGTCGTTCCCGCTGTTGCACCAGGACATCGCGCTCGTCGTCGATGAGGAAGTTCCGGCTGAAGACGTCCGTCGCACTCTCGTTGAGGGCGCAGGTGAGCTTGTCGAGGACGTAACGCTTTTCGACGTCTACCGTTCGGAATCCCTCGGCGAGGGCAAGAAGTCTCTCGCATTCGGCCTGGCCTTCCGTGCGCCCGATCGCACGCTGAAGGAAGAGGAAGGCTCGGAGGCACGCCTCAAGGCAGCCGAGTTGGCTAAGGAGCGCTTCGGCGCAGAAATGCGCGGGTAAATATTAATCCGTGAATAACTTACGGCGCACTGCATAACTGATACACTGTCCGCTATGTCAGAAAGTGTGATCAAGGTTGCGGTCGCCGGAGCCACCGGGTACGCAGGGGGTGAGATTCTCCGTCTGCTGCTCGGGCACCCCGCCTACCTGGCGGGAACGTTAGAGATTGGTGCGCTAACCGGAGCATCAACCGCTGGCCAGCAGGTCGGCGATCTTATGCAGCATCTGCCGGAACTTGCAGATCGGGTCATTGAGCCGACAACAATCGATGTGCTCGCTGGCCACGATGTTGTGTTCCTCGGCTTGCCGCACGGCCACTCCGCCGAGATCGGACAGGCGCTCGGCGAGGACGTCGTCGTGATCGACTGCGCTGCAGATTTCCGGTTGCGCGATGCGCAGCAATGGACGCGTTTCTACGGCTCTGAGCATGCAGGATCTTGGCCTTACGGGCTTCCCGAACTGCCGGGTCAGCGGGCCGCCCTGCAGGGGGCAAACCGTGTCGCTGTCCCGGGGTGTTTCCCCACTGGGGCAACGCTTGCGGCCTGGCCGGCACTCGAATCGGGGCTCGTGGAGCCTGACCTGACCATTGTCGCCGTTTCCGGTGTCTCAGGTGCTGGCAAGAAGGCGAATGTGGATCTCCTCGGCGCGGAAACGATGGGCTCCTTGAAAGCCTATGGCGTCGGCGGGACGCACCGGCACACACCAGAAATCCAACAGAATCTCGAGAGTGTTGCTGGCGCCAGGGTTTCCGTGAGCTTTACCCCGGTACTGGCACCGCTGCCGCGTGGGATTCTCACCACAGTGACCGCACCATTGGTGCAGGGCGTTACAGCAGAGGCGGTAAATAGCGCGTACGAACAGGCGTACCAGGGAAAACAGTTTGTCAGGCTGCTTCCGGCAGGCTCGCAGCCGCAGACCCAGCATGTCGTGGGCGCGAACATGTGTGCCGTGCAGGTTGAAGTGGACGAGCACGCCGGCAAGTTGGTGGCGACGAGTGCCATCGACAACCTGACCAAGGGCACTGGTGGTGCCGCTGTGCAATGCATGAACCTTGCACTCGGGTGGGACGAAGGGGCAGGACTATCGCGAGCTGCGGTGGCTCCGTAACCGCCACTTCACAACGACTCTCCACCCCTGTTGAAAGGAAAACGAACAATTCATGACCACCACCGGAGTAACCGCGCCGAAGGGCTTTAGCGCCGCAGGTATCAGCGCCGGCATCAAGGCGTCTGGCAACCGTGACCTTGCACTGGTTGTCAACGAAGGTCCAGAGTTCGCTGGTGCAGCCGTATTTACTCGCAACAAAGTGTTTGCAGCGCCAGTGAAAGTGAGCCGTGAGACCGCAGCTGGCGGCACCATTAAGGCACTGATTGTGAACTCGGGAAACGCGAACGCGTGTACCGGCGCACAAGGATACGAAGACGCAAAAGCCATGCAGCGCCTTACCGCAGAAGGCATCGGGGCCGACCCAGCCCACGTTGCGGTCTGCTCGACGGGGCTGATCGGCGACACACTTCCGATGGACAAGGTGGAAGCCGGTATCGGTGTCGCAGTCAAGCAACTCGGCGATGATGGAGCGGGTGCTGCGGACGCGATTCGGACGACAGATACGGTGGCGAAAGAAGCCGTCGTCAAGGGCGACGGCTGGACTGTGGGGGCGATGGGAAAGGGTGCCGGCATGATGGCGCCGTCGCTGGCGACGATGCTTGTCTGCATCACCACCGACGCAAAGGCTGACAGCGCCACGTTGCAGGCTGCGCTCGAGCAAGCCTGTGCCATGACGTTTAACACGTTGGATATTGATGGCTCGACTTCCACCAACGACACGGTCGTCGCAATGGCAAGCGGTGCCAGTGGCGTGACCCCAACGCAAGCAGAAC
The DNA here is from genome assembly GCF_001811185.1 of Corynebacterium sp. HMSC067D03. Lineage (NCBI taxonomy): Bacteria > Bacillati > Actinomycetota > Actinomycetes > Mycobacteriales > Corynebacteriaceae > Corynebacterium > Corynebacterium sp. HMSC067D03. Next base: position 11,911 of record NZ_KV803791.1, on the reverse strand, counting down.
TCAACGCCGCAGTGCACGAAGCGTGCGCGAAGCTAGCGGCGATGATGCAGTCGGATGCGGAAGGCGTGACCAAGCGTGTCGCGATCACCGTCCAAGGAGCGCTCGACGATGCACAAGCACTCAACGCAGCGCGCGCGATCGGCCGCGACAGCCTAGTGAAGACAGCGATGTTCGGCTCCGATCCGAACTGGGGCCGCGTGCTGGCAGCCGTAGGCATGGCCGATGCCGAGATGGATGCGGAGAACATCTCCGTGACCTTCAACGGTCAGACCGTATGCGAACAGTCGACCGGCGCACCGGGCGCCCGCGACGTTGACTTGAGCGGAGCCGACATCGACGTTGTTGTGGACCTGGGCACCGGGGGAGCGGGCAGCGCAACCGTGCGCACAACCGACCTCTCGCACGCCTACGTCGAGATCAATTCCGCGTACTCGAGCTAGGAGGTGGGTGAGTTGATGCCTAATCTAACGAGTGAACAGCGCGCCACCGTCCTTGCCGAAGCACTGCCGTGGCTGCAGCACTACCGCGACAAGATTGTGGTGGTGAAGTACGGCGGTAACGCCATGATTGATGAAGACCTCAAGGAGGCGTTCGCCGCAGACATGGTGTTTCTTCGCACCGTTGGCGCAAAGCCCGTGGTCGTACACGGCGGCGGGCCGCAGATCAGCGCGATGCTGAAGCGTTTGGGCCTCGACGGCGGCGAGTTTGTCGGCGGGTTCCGTGTCACCACGCCGGAAATCCTGGATGTCGTGCGCATGGTGCTGTTTGGGCAGGTGGGTCGTGATCTTCTGGGCAAGATCAATTCCCACGGCCCGTACGCGGTAGGCACCTCAGGCGAGGATGCCGGCTTGTTTACGGCCAAGCGCCGCCAGGTTGAAGTGGAAGGTGAGCTCGTTGACATCGGTCTCGTGGGCACGATCACCGACGTGAACCCGGCAGCGGTGATGGACATCATCGACGCCGGCCGTATCCCGGTCGTCTCCGGAATTGCACCGGGGGAGAACGGGGAGGTGTACAACATCAACGCTGACGAAGCCGCGGGTGCGCTGGCAGCTGCGATCGGCGCGGAACGCCTCGTAGTTCTCACCAACGTGGAGGGCCTTTACACCGATTGGCCCAACCGCGATTCGCTTTTGTCCAAGATCGAGGCGGCCGAGCTTGAGAAGATGCTGCCGGGCCTAGACACCGGGATGATCCCGAAGATGGAAGCTTGCCTGACCGCGGTCCAGGGCGGGGTGAAAGCGGCACACGTTATTGATGGTCGTGTGGCCCACTCAGTGCTTCTCGAACTACTGACCATGGGTGGTGTGGGCACGATGGTGCTTCCAGACGATTACGACCGCACCCACTACCCAGACGGCACAATCTTTAGGAAGGATGAGGCATGAGCAACTTCGCTACACGCTGGTCGGAGTCACTGCTAGACACGTACCCAGCCCCGCCGGTTGAACTCGTCTCTGGCGATGGCGCTACCGTCACCGATGCCGACGGGAAAACGTACATCGACATGCTCGCAGGCATCGCCGTGAACGCGTTGGGACATGCCAACCCAGCCATCGTGCAGGCGGTGTCGCAGCAGGTGGCCACTCTCGGCCACGTATCTAACCTGTTTGGTTCCCATCCGGTGGTTGAAGTAGCGGAGAAGCTGCGCGCACGCGTCGGCGACGAGACCGCCCGTGTGTTTTTCAGCAACTCCGGCGCAGAGGCCAACGAGGCCGCGTTTAAGCTTGCCCGTCTCACTGGTCGGGGGCGCATCCTCGCAGCCGAGCATGGTTTCCACGGCCGCACCATGGGCTCGCTCGCGCTGACCGGACAGCCAGAGAAGCAGGCCCCGTTCGCGCCATTGCCCGCCGGCGTGGAGTTCTACCCGTATGGCGACATTGATGCGCTGACGGCTCTGGTTGAGCAGAACCCTACCGATACTGCCGCCATCATCTTGGAGCCGATTCAGGGCGAAACCGGCGTCATCCCGGCGCCCGAAGGCTTCTTGCAGGCGGTGCGCTCGCTTTGCGACGAGCACGGCATTCTCTTCATCACCGACGAGGTCCAAACCGGAGTCGGCCGCACCGGCACCTTCTTCGCCTTCGAAGACGCAGAGGTCGTGCCGGATGTCATCACCATGGCCAAAGGTCTCGGCGGGGGACTGCCCATCGGCGCGACGATAGCCCGCGGTAAAGCCGCGACACTGTTCACTCCGGGCAGCCACGGCACAACCTTCGGTGGCAACCCTGTCGCCTGCGCTGCGGCCAACGCGGTGCTGGACACTATTGACGATGGGTTCCTGGCCAATGTTCGTCGCAAAGCAGCAGTGCTTATCGACGAAACCACGGACGTTCCCGGCGTCGCGGAAGTGCGCGGCCGGGGACTCATGCTGGGCGTTGTGCTGGAGCAACCGGTTGCGAAGCTCGTCGTCAAGCATGGGCTCAAACACGGCGTCATTCTGAACGCGCCGTCCGACACCGTCATCCGACTCACCCCACCCCTGGTAATTAGCGACAACGAGATCCAGCAGGCGGTTGAGCGTCTCGCAGCCGCAATCGCACAAGCCGCAGAAAGGAACTAGACCAATGGCTCGTCATTTTCTCGCAGACGACGATCTCACCCCAGCAGAACAGGCTGAAGTCCTTGCACTCGCAGCGGAGCTGAAAAAGGCACCGTTGTCGCACCGGCCGTTGGAAGGGCCGCTTTCAGTGGCAGTCCTGTTTGACAAGACCTCGACACGTACGCGGTTCTCATTCGACGCTGGTATTGCGCAACTTGGCGGTCAGGCGATTGTGACTGAGACTGGGCACGCGCAGATGGGTAAGGGCGAATCTTTCCAGGACACCGGTGCCGTACTGTCCCGCTACGTACAGGCAATTGTGTGGCGCACCTACGATCACCAGAACCTCGTGGACATGGCTGAGGCAGCCACCGTTCCTGTGGTCAATGCACTTACCGATGACCTGCACCCATGCCAGATCCTGGCGGACCTGCAAACCATCATCGAGGAGTTCTGCCCCGAGGAAGGTGCCGCTGGTTTGAAGGGGTTGAAAGCGGTGTACCTCGGCGACGGTGACAACAACATGGCTAACTCGTACCTGATCGGTTTCGCTACAGCGGGGATGGACATCACTGTTATCGCGCCCAAGGAATTCCAGCCGCGTGCCGAGTTTGTCGAGCGCGCCGAGAAACGCGCCGCAGAAACCGGCGCCCGAGTCACCGTGACTGATGATGTTGCAGCTGCTGAAGACGCGAACGTCGTGATCACCGACACCTGGATCTCGATGGGCATGGAAGAAGACGGCAAGGATCGTCGCACACCGTTCTTGCCCTACCAGGTTGATTCGGACCTGATGGCGCGCGCGGCAAACGATGCAATATTCTTGCATTGCCTTCCCGCGTACCGCGGGAACGAGGTCGCCGCGGAGGTCATTGATGGCCCGCAGTCGCGCGTCTTCGACGAGGCTGAAAACCGTTTACATGCGCAGAAAGCGTTGCTGACCTGGCTTCTGGAGCACCAATAATGTCCCAACCTGTATCCCGTACCGCACGCCAAGCACGAATCCTCGAGTTGCTTGAGCAGACTCGTGTTTCCTCGCAGATTCAGCTGTCAGAGCTGCTGCTCGCAGAAGGCATCGACATTACGCAGGCGACCCTGTCGAGGGACTTGGATGAACTTGGTGCGAAGAAGATCCGCCCATCTGGCGGCGGCCGTGCCTACTACACGATCAACGGCGATGCCGATGGTTTTGAAAACGCGCAGACTGGCCCCCGTGAGAAGCTCCGCCGCATGATCGACGAGTTGGTCGTATCCGCGGATGGCTCGGGTCAACTTGCACTGCTGCGCACGCCCCCAGGTGCGGCGCAGTACCTGGCCAGCTACATTGACCGCGTAGGCCTCGACCAGGTTGTCGGCTGCATTGCTGGCGACGACACAATTTTTGTTCTTGCACGCGAACCGCTCACCGGCGTAGAACTTGCCGTGGAACTCTTCGGCGGACACGCCCGGGGCAGCGACTAAAAAGTTTTACCCTGCAGGTAACCTCATACTATTCATGAAATCTTTTGAAGGAGAATCGTTCTACCATGACTAATCGCGTTGTTCTTGCATATTCAGGCGGTTTGGACACGTCCGTTGCTATCCCGTACCTGGCTGAAATGACCGGCGGTGAAGTGATCGCGGTCTCCCTCGACCTTGGACAGGGCGGCGAGGACATGGAATCAGTGCGCCAGCGCGCATTGGACTGCGGTGCAGTGGAGTCCATTGTTGTGGACGCCAAGGATGAGTTCGCCGAGGAGTATTGCCTGCCCACCATCAAGGCAAACGGTATGTACCAGGGCGAGTACCCGCTGGTTTCCGCGATTTCGCGCCCGCTGATTGTCAAGCATCTCGTTGAGGCTGGTCACAAGTACGGCGGCACCCACGTCGCCCACGGCTGCACCGGCAAGGGCAACGACCAGGTTCGTTTCGAGGTCGGATTCCTGAACCAGGATCCGGACCTGGAGATCATCGCTCCGGCTCGTGACTATGCCTGGACCCGCGATAAGGCCATCGAGTACGCAGAGGGCAAGAACTTGCCGATTGAGCAGTCTGCCGCGTCGCCGTTCTCCATCGACCAGAACGTGTGGGGCCGCGCAGTTGAGACCGGCTTCCTTGAGGATCTGTGGAACCCGCCGACAAAGGACCTCTACGCCTACACCGAGGACCCGGCGCTCGGCAACGCTCCGGACGAGGTCATCATCTCCTTCGAGTCCGGCAAGCCGGTGGCCATCGACGGCCGTAAGGTCACGGTCCTCGAAGCAATCGAAGAGATGAACCGTCGCGCAGGTGCCCAGGGTGTTGGCCGTCTCGACATGGTTGAGGACCGTCTGGTTGGCATCAAGTCCCGCGAGGTCTACGAAGCGCCGGGCGCCGTCGCGCTGATCACCGCTCACAAGGCTCTTGAGGACGTCACCGTTGAGCGCGAGTTGGCTCGCTACAAGCGTCTTATCGATGCACGCTGGTCCGAGGAGGTGTACGACGGCCTCTGGTTCGGCCCGCTGAAGCGCTCCCTGGATGCGTTCATCGAGTCCACCCAGGAGCACGTCACCGGCGATATCCGCATGGTCCTGCACGCTGGCCAGATCACGGTCAACGGCCGTCGTTCCAACCACTCGCTGTACGACTTCAACCTGGCTACCTACGACACCGGCGATACCTTCGACCAGACCCTGGCCAAGGGCTTCGTGCGTTTGCACGGTCTGTCCTCCCAGATCGCGAACAAGCGCGACCGCGAGGCCGGCAAGTAAATGGAGCAGCACAAGACAAACGAAGGTGCGCTCTGGGGCGGTCGTTTTTCCGGCGGCCCGTCGGAAGCCATGTTCGCCCTGTCCGTGTCTACCCATTTTGACTGGGTGCTTGCGCCATACGATGTGCTCGCATCCAAGGCACACGCGAAGGTGCTGAACAAGGCAGGTTTGCTTAGCGACGACGACCTTGCCGTCATGCTCGACGGCCTGGACCAACTCGGCCGCGACGTTGCCGACGGCTCGTTCGGTCCGCTGCCGACCGATGAGGATGTCCATGGTGCGATGGAGCGTGGACTCATCGACCGTGTCGGGCCCGAGATCGGTGGTCGCCTGCGTGCGGGCCGCTCCCGCAACGACCAGGTTGCGGCCATGTTCCGGATGTGGCTGCGCGATGCCCTGCGAGGTGTCGCACTCGATGTCAGCGATCTGATCGACGCGATCGTCGCACAGGCGGAGGCCCACCCAGACGCGATCATGCCTGGCAAGACCCACTTCCAGGCTGCACAGCCGATTCTGCTTGCGCACTCGCTGTTGGCGCATGCCCAGCCGCTGCTGCGTGACCTGGACCGGATCAAGGATGCCGACAAGCGACTGGCAGTCTCGCCGTACGGTTCCGGAGCGCTGGCTGGTTCGTCGCTGCACCTCGACCCAGAGGCGATCGCAGAGGAGCTTGGTTTCGATTCTGCAACCGACAACTCGCTCGACGGCACCTCCTCGCGCGACTTTGCTGCAGAATCCGCGTACGTCCTGGCACAGATTGCGATTGATATCTCTCGTTTCGCCGAGGAGATCATCGCGTGGTCCACGCCAGAGTTCGGCTACGTCACGCTGCATGACGCGTGGTCGACCGGCTCGTCGATCATGCCGCAGAAGAAGAACCCGGACGTTCCGGAACTTGCCCGCGGCAAGGCTGGTCGCTTGATCGGTAACCTTTCCGGTTTGCTCGCCACGCTGAAGGCTATGCCGCTGGCGTACAACCGTGACCTTCAGGAAGACAAGGAGCCGTTGGTCGACTCGGTCACGCAGCTCTCCATCCTCCTGCCGGCGTTCACTGGACTGGTTTCCACGTTGACGTTCCATGAAGACCGCATGCGCGAACTGGCTCCTGCAGGGTTCACATTGGCCACCGACCTGGCCGAATGGATGGTGCGCCAGGGCGTTCCATTCCGTGAAGCACACGAGGCTTCGGGCGCCTGCGTTCGCATTGCAGAATCCCGTGGTGTCGATCTCGTGGATCTGACGGATGAGGAGCTAGCGGGCGTCGATAAGCGTCTGCTCCCCGAAGTGCGCGAGGTACTTACTGTCGATGGGGCGGTCGCATCCCGCGATACCCGCGGCGGTACTGCGAAACCGCGTGTGGTGGAGCAGCGGGAGCGTGTGCGCGAAGCGAACAAGGCTGCGCGCCAGTGGGCAGAGCAACCAGTACGGAAGAAGTAAATACACGTTCGCAGAGCGCAGTTCAGAGTTTCCCTTTAGCATTGGGATATGGATGCGCCAAATACCTATGAAGCCAAGCCCCGGGGACGGTCAGTCTCCGTGGTGCTTGGCCTCATTTTTATTGCAGTGGTCATCGCCGCAGTCGCGCTAGGCCGGGGGCTTCTTCCCTTTGGCAGTGACAGCGACGAAAAAGGCAGCGGCGATGAATCAAATCGCCAGTCGCATGGAGACGTGCAGCAACTCCACGGAGTGATCGGCTCTGAAAAGCGGGCTTTTTTTGAAGACCCCAAGGTCAAGGACAGACTTGCAGCGTTGGGCTACAGCGTCAGCGTGACAACAGCGGGGTCCCGCCAGATAGCTACCACCACGGATATTGCCGCACAAGATTTCGTTTTCCCGTCTTCCGGGCCTGCCACGCAAAAGGTGCGCGAGCAGGGCAGTGGCTACTCGGTGGATTTCCCGTTCTTCTCCCCGATGGCGGTAGCGAGCTGGAAGCCGATTGCGGATCTACTGGTAGCTGAGGGAGTCGTGGCTGAGCAGAACGGCGCTTACACACTGGACGTGAACAAGTACATGGACTTGGCCCGCTCCGGTAAACGATGGCGCGACTTGGGGGACGCGTTTCCGTCGCCACGCAATGTACAGGTCCGCTCGACAGATATCCGCACCTCAAACTCCGCCGCGATGTATCTGTCGCTGTTGGCGTGGGAGGTAGCACAGCGAGAACCCGATCGCGCCAATGACGTTGGTTTTCTTGTCGACGAGATCGCGCCCTTCTTCACCGCGCAGGGATACAGCGAAGCCTCATCCTCTGGCCCTTTTGCGGACTACCTCAGCCAAGGCATGGGAGCGGCACCGATGGTGATGGTGTACGAAGCACAGTTCATTGGCGAGCAAATGCGAGATAATTCCCGAATCCGCGACGATATGGTGCTGCTGCAACTCAGTCCGACAGTGCTGGCTAACCACGGCATCGTCGGGGTGAGCGAGGGCGGTAGAGAACTCGGTCGTCTGCTCACCAACGACCCCGAGCTACAAAGGCTGGCCGCGTACCACGGATTCCGGCCCGCGACCTCAGGCAACCTGGCCCAAGAGATGGAGGATCGAGGGCTCGATGCGCCTGCGGATTACGTCAATTCCATCGACCCACCCTCCTACGACAGGCTTGAACAACTCATCGACGGTGTCGGTCAACGCTATGGCGGAGCACCCGCACCGGTGAAGGAGGAGGAATAATGAATCGCCTCGTCGCGGCGCTTGCTGCGTTCATGTCTCTGGTGCTCGTCGCGTGTAGCACTTTCGAAGAAGGCACTTCCAATACTCCTGATACATCCGGCGCAGGGCCCAGCGGTAATGCCGATCTGACCATTGTCGCTGCAACCGAGCTCAAAGACCTCGAAGAATTGGTTGATCGTGCAGCAGAGGAGCTCGGCTTCACTATCGACATGCAGTTCCCCGGCGGAACTTTAGAAAACTCCCAAACGCTCAAACAGGGAGGTTTCGATGGGGAAGTGGATGCCACATGGTTTGCTACGAACCGCTACGTCAACCTGATCGGCGCCTCCGACAAGTTGGACGGTGAGACAAAGATTGCCACAAGCCCCGTCGCGTTCGGTGTATGGGAGGACAGCGCAAAGCGTCTCGGCTGGGACACCAAGCAGCCCACCTGGGCCGAGTTTGCCGACGCTGCCGCAAGCGGCAAGTTCACGTTCGGGATGACCAACCCGCAAGCCTCGAACTCGGGATTCTCCGCACTCGTCTCGGTGGCGACTGCGCTCGCAGACACCGGCGATGCGATTTCCCCTACTGACTTGGAGCGCGTTGGGCCACAGCTCAAGGAAATGTTCGAAGCGCAATCTATGGTTTCCGGTTCTTCCGGGTGGCTGGCTGAGACGTTTGTCAATGATTCGTCCCGAGGCGATGGCATCATCAACTACGAAGCAACACTTCACCAGCTAAAGGCCCAAGGTGTGCCTATTGAGGTTGTTGTCCCCGCCGATGGCGTGATTTCCGCAGATTACCCGTTATCGGCACTGGCTAACCCTGCGCATGCAGACGCGCGGGGTCGGGTAGAAGAGCTGTCGCGCTGGCTCCTGGAACACCAAGAGGACATCGCTCAGACCTATCGCAGGCCTGTGACCGGCGTGGATAACGTGCCGGTGGAGATAGCCAACCAACACGTCATCGAGCTGCCGTTCCCAGCCAACGAGGGAGTCGTCGATGAGCTGCTTTATGCGTACGACAACTCCTACCGCAAACCAGGCCGAACAACGTTTGTGCTAGATACTTCCGGGTCGATGGAAGGGCAGCGGTTGGCGTCGCTGAAAAGCATCATGCACTCGCTTATCGACGGCTCCGCTTCAACACTCACCGGTGACGTCTCCCTACGCGACCGGGAAACCGTCACGTTGCAAGCCTTTGATTTCGCACCACACGAACCGTTGACAGTTCGCTTCTCCCGGGAAGATCCGAAGTCTGCTGAAAAACTATCTGACTTCGTCGATGGTCTCCAGGCTGAGGGCGGAACCGCGGTGTATGAAACCTTGCTGAAGGCATTGAGGAATACGGACCCGAACGGAGGTATTCCGTCGATAGTTTTGCTGAGTGATGGTGAAAGCACCGTTGCCCCAGACTATGTCGAATTCAAGAGGCAGTATGAAGCATTGCCAGAACAGCTGCGTAACGTGCCTGTGTTCGTTATCTTGTACGGCGATGCTAATGCGATAGAGATGCAAGCACTTGCAGATCTCACCGGTGGTGAGGTGTTTGACGCGCTTGGTGGCGACCTGGCTGCTGCCTTTAAGGAGATTCGTGGATTCCAATAATTCGTCTGCGGGAAAAGCAGCCCGGTATTTCGCCTCACCCAAGAACCAGCTTGGGTTGGTGCTGGCTACCCTCGTGGTTGTGGTTCATATTGCGGTAGGTATCGGACTGTTCTGGCCGGTCGCCGCGGCGGCCGCGTATGGCGCCGGCGCGGCTCTTGCGCCGTCCCGGAAAACCAAGGACCTTCCAGCAGCACCAACCCTGCCCACGTCGCAAGTTCTCGAGAATGCGCTGCGGCAAACGACTGATCGGTTGGAATCGGCGAAGCCACCACGTCAGGTGATGATGCAGGCGCGAGCGTTTGAAAAAGCCTCCAAGTTCGTATTGTCCGAGTGGGAACACCTCGAGCCGACGCCTAAGCACCGGCAGACGATGTGGAATGTAGTCAATGTGTACTACCCGGAGGTCGTCGATACGTACCTTGATGCCCCTCAGTACCGAGACAAGTCTGCGGTGAGCGTGGTTGTGGACTCTTTAACCACGCTCACTCGCGCTGCTGAGCGGGTGCAGCAGGGGATTTTGGACGACAATCTGCGCGCCATGGATTCACAAGCGCAGTTCCTGCGTCAAAAGCTCGGTGAGTTGCCCGGACTCGACGACAGCTACCACGGAGGCAGCGGGTACGATCCGAAAGCATGAGTCTGGATCCGAAGCTTCTTAACGTCCTCGCGTGTCCCAAAGACAAGGGAACGCTGGAGTATGACCAAGAGCGGGAGCTGCTGGTCAACGAACGCCTCGGCATTGCCTATCGCATTGACGACGGCATCCCAGTTCTGCTCATCGACGAAGCAGAGCCATACATCTCGGCAAAGTAGAAGACGGAGAAAAACCCAATGAGCAAAAACATCATTGATGAGCTTGAGTGGCGCGGGCTGATCAACCAGTCCACGGACCTCGACGCACTGCGGAAGGAAACCGAGCAGCCGATCGTGCTGTACTGCGGCTTCGACCCGACTGGTCCCTCGCTGCACGCCGGCCACCTCGTTCCGCTGCTCATGCTGCGCCGCTTCCAAGAAGCAGGCCACACACCGATCGTGCTTGCTGGTGGCGCTACCGGCATGATCGGTGACCCCCGCGATGTGGGGGAGCGTTCTATGAACTCCGCGGACACCGTCCGTGATTGGGCGGACCGGATCAGCGGCCAGCTCAAGCGCTTCGTGCACTTTGATGGCGACAATGCAGCACGCCTGGTCAACAACAACGACTGGATTAAAGACCTTGGCGTTATCGAGTTCCTGCGTGATGTGGGCAAGCACTTCTCGCTGTCCACGATGCTCGGCCGCGACACGGTGAAGCGTCGTCTGGAGAACGACGGCATTTCTTACACCGAGTTTTCCTACATGCTGCTGCAGGCGAATGACTACGTGCAGCTGCGCCGCAACCACAATTGCGTGCTGCAGGTTGGCGGCGGCGATCAGTGGGGCAACCTCGTTGCGGGCGTTGACCTGAATCGTCGTATGGACGGCGAGCAGGTTCACGCGTTGACTGTTCCGCTGGTGACGGATTCCGAAGGTAAGAAGTTCGGCAAGTCCACTGGTGGCGGCTCGCTGTGGCTGGATCCCGAGATGACCAGTCCGTACACCTGGTACCAGTACTTCGTAAACACTGCGGACGCCGATGTCATCCGTTACCTGCGTTGGTTCACCTTCCTTGACCAGGAAGAGCTCAACCGCCTGGAGACCGAAGTGGCGGAGCGCCCATTCAAGCGTGAAGCCCAGCGTCGCTTGGCGCAGGAGATGACCGATCTGGTCCACGGCAAGGAAGCCCGTGAGGCTGTCGAACTCGCATCGCAAGCTCTGTTCGGTCGCGCAGAACTTACTGACCTCGACGAGAAGACCCTCGCATCGGCAGTCTCTGAAACCTCTGTCTTTGAGATCCCAGCCGGCGAAACCACGGATATCGTGGAGCTTCTCGTCGGTGCTGGTCTTGCAGAGTCGAAGGGTGCAGCGCGCCGCTCCATCAAGGAAGGTGGCGTGTACGTGAACAACGAGCGCGTCGAAGACGAGGCGTGGGCGCCGTCTGACCAGGATTTCCTCCACGGCACATGGCTGGTCCTGCGCCGAGGCAAGAAGAACTTCGCAGGCGCTAAGCGCGCATAAGCAACTGCTTATCGACGACACCACCCAGGCAGAAACCACCATCTGCCTGGGTGTTTGTGTTGTTTGTGAGTTCGTGGTTATATCTTCATCCGTTGCTTCGAGCGGCCTTGAGGGGCTGGCGAGAGGGAACAAGTTAATTTCATGAGGTTACGTGTTCAAGGTAAACGCTGGTTGAACTTGGGTTTGACTTTGGTTTACGTTGTGTTGTAGTCTCTGGTTCCGCCGCTTTGATAGCCGTGACCTTGAATGGTTGTGGTTGTTGGGTGTGCTGGTGTTGTTTG